>JAPYRS010000112.1 GCA_029936875.1 Alphaproteobacteria bacterium
GAACCTTCTTCCGGCGCGAGGCGGGACTTCCTGACCCGCCGACCCTTTCAGCGCGACATCGAAACTTGTTCCCCGGATATTGTTTTGACGTGGATGAACCGCGCGACCCGTTTCTGTCCGTCGTCTCACCGGCGCGGCTCGAACTTCGTCCATGTGGCGCGGCTCGGGGGCTACTACGATCTGAAATATTACCGGAATTGCGATCATCTGATCGCCAACACCCGTGGTATTGTCGGTTATATCGAGCGGCACGGGTGGGCCGCCGCCAACGTTCACTACATTCCAAATTTTGCCGATGCCGCACCGCAACCGCCGGTATTTCGAGATGATCTCACGACGCCGGAAGGTGCGAGCGTCGTTTTGGCGCTTGGCCGTCTGCATCGCAACAAAGCCTTTGACGTTCTCCTTCGGGCGCTACCAACGCTTCCCGATGTCTGGCTATGGATCGCAGGTTCAGGCCCTGAAGAAGATGAACTGCGAGGTATTGCTGGCGCCGCTGGCGTTGCCGACCGGGTTCGGTTTCTGGGTTGGCGCCACGATATGGCGGCACTGATGGCGGCGGCGGACCTGTTGGTCTGCCCGTCACGCGTGGAACCGCTTGGCAACGTCATCGTCGAAGCCTGGGCGCACGAAACGCCGGTGGTCGCGGCCATGGCCGACGGGCCGGTCGAACTCATGGAAGGTGGGGAAGACGGCCTTCTTGTGCCGATGGAAGACGCCCCGGCACTGGCAGGTGCAATTCGGCGGGTGCTGTCGGTTCCGGGCCTCGCGGATCATCTGATAAAGCGCGGTCGCGCAAAATTCGAAGCCGATTTTACCGAGGAAAAAGTCGTCGAACAGTATCTCAAACTATTTGAACAGCTAACGACACCAGACAGGGCCGTCGCCTGATGTGCGGGATTGCAGGATTAATGGCGCTGGACGGCGGTGCGCCGGACGCGGCCCTTGTGCGTCGCATGGGTGACGCCTTGGCCCACCGAGGGCCAGATGGGACCGGGCAATACAGTGCCGACGATGTCGCGATGGTGCATCGGCGGCTTGCGGTCATCGATCTCGAAACCGGCGACCAGCCTTTGTACGATGATCGTGGTGTTGCCGTGATCGCAAATGCGGAGATCTACAATTACGTCGAGTTGCGCGCCGATATGGGGGAATCGCTTTTTTCCACCCATTCTGACTGCGAGCCGATCCTGTATGCCTACCGCCGGCAAGGTCTCGATTTTGCGAAGACACTGCGCGGCATGTATGCAATCGCGCTTCATGACCCAATCGAAAATCGGCTGGTGCTGGCGCGGGACCCGTTTGGCATCAAGCCGCTATATTACGCATCAACACCGATGGGGTTTGCCTTCGCATCCGAGCCGCAGGCGTTTATTGAAGCCGGTCTGATTGCACCGCGAATCGTGTCGGACGTTCGCAACGAATTTCTCCAGCTTCAATTTTCAACAGGCGCGCGGACAATCTTCGAAGGTGTCTACCGGGTGTTGCCGGGAGAAATTCTAGTGATTAGCGGCGCGCGCATCATTGAACGTCGCCGGTTGGAAGCCCTGCCAGAGGGCGTACCGCGAGATACCGCCGAAACACTGGCACTGCAGGAACTTGGGGACGCGCTCAATAACAGCGTCGAATTGCATCAGCGGTCCGATGTGCCCTACGGCATGTTTTTGTCGGGCGGTATCGATAGCTCGGTTCTGCTGACGTTGATGGCACGCCACAACGATAAGCCGGTTCGCGCCTACACAGCGGGATTTGCCGGGGGCGTCCACGACGAACGGGCTTACGCAAAGAAATTATGCGACAAACTCGGTGCGGAATTTATTGGCATCGAAGTGACCGAGCAGGATTTTTGGGAGACGCTGCCGTCGATTGCCGCGGCGATGGATGATCCGGCTGCCGATTACGCCATCATCCCAACTTATAAACTTGCCGCCGAAGCCGGTGCCGATCTGAAAGTCGTTTTGTGCGGGGAAGGCGGCGACGAACTTTTCGCCGGTTATGGCCGCCACCGCAGCGCCGTTCGGCCGTGGTGGTTGGGTGGTCGCGCCCTTCGCCCGCGCGGCATATTTGACGGGCTCGGCGTCTTAAACGACGAACACGCGAGTTGGCGGGACGGCATTGTCGCCGCCGAAAGCACGGCGTCCCGAAACGGCCGCACCCGCCTTCAAGTGGCCCAGGCCGTTGATTGTGCGGATTGGCTGCCGCACGATCTCCTGACCAAGGTCGATCGCTGTCTGATGGCGCACGGCGTCGAGGGGCGGACGCCCTTGCTGGATCCGGTGATCGCAGACGTCGCCTTCAGATTGTCGGACGATCTTAAAATCAGAGACGGACAGGGGAAATATATTCTTCGGCGCTGGCTCGCCCAAAATATGCCAGAAGCGAGATCATTTGCCCGCAAGCGCGGTTTCACGGTGCCGGTGGTCGAATGGATACGCAGGCAAAGTGATCGCGTCGGCGACCTTGTCTCGCGCCATCCCGGTATCCTCGAGATCGCGGATCCGGTGGCGGTGAAGGCGCTATACAGCAGCAAAGGCAAACGCGAAGGATTCGCGGGCTGGGTGTTGCTGTTCTATGCGCTTTGGCATTCGCATCATATTCTTCGCCACAAAACCGGCGGCGATGTCTTTGGGGTTCTTGAAATAACAGCGGAGCGCGCAGCATGAGCGAGCCATTCGATTTTGTTCTGCACGGCGGAACGACTGTATCTCATCGCGGGATTGAACCTGCCGATGTCGGGGTCCACAAAGGGCGAATCGCCGAAATCGGTTCAATCGATCCAGGTAATTCCGGAACAGAAATTGACGCGACCGGCCTCTATATTCTGCCGGGCGTCATCGACACCCAGGTCCATTTCCGCGAACCCGGGATGGAACAAAAAGAAAATCTGGAAAGTGGAACCCGCGCGGCGGTGATGGGCGGCATCACCGGCGTTTTCGAAATGCCGAATACCAACCCGCTTACAGATTCGCCCGCAGCGCTCGCCGATAAAGTTGTGCGCATGAACGGGCGTGCCTGGTGCGACTACGCATTTTATCTCGGCGCCACCGCGGAAAACGCCGATAAGTTGGGCGAGTGGGAGAACCTGCCCGGCTGTTGCGGGATCAAGATTTTCATGGGCTCGTCGACCGGCGATTTATTGGTCGCCGATGATGAGACGCTGCACAAGGTTTTGTCGAGTGGCCGCCGGCGGATCGCCGTTCATTGCGAGGACGAGGACCGTCTGCAGGAACGGAAAGGCCTCGCGAAGGTAGTCTCCGATCACCCGGTTTGGCGCGACGTTGAAACCGCGCTGAAGGCGACCAAACGAATTGTTCATATTGCGCGGGATACGGGCCGCCGCGTTCATGTCCTGCACGTGACCACCACCGAAGAGATGGAATTTCTCGGCCATCACCGCAAGATCGCGAGCGTCGAAGTGACGCCGCAGCACCTCACGCTGGCAGCACCGGAATGTTACGACGAGATGGGTTCGCGGGCACAAATGAACCCGCCGATAAGGGGCCCAGAACATCGGAAGGCGCTGTGGGCGGGGCTCAATGCCGGCATCGTCGATGTGATCGGGTCCGATCACGCACCGCACACCTTGGAAGAAAAGTCGGCGACCTATCCCGCGACGCCGTCAGGCATGCCAGGCGTGCAAACGCTGCTGCCCATCATGCTGGATCATGTTGCGGCCGGGCGGATGGGCCTGCTGCAGCTGCACGATCTCGTCTGCGCCGGTCCGGCGCGGTTGTTCAACATCGCCGGAAAGGGCCGCCTCGCAGTTGGGTACGACGCGGATTTTTCGGTCGTGGATCTCGGGCGCAAGGTGATGATCGATGATTCGCAGATGGCATCAAAAGCCGGCTGGACCCCCTTCGCCGGTCGAACCCTGACTGGTGCGCCAGTGATGACCATTATTCGCGGCGAAGTTGTCATGCGGGAGGGCGAGCTGCTGGCCCGCCCGAAGGGTCGCGCCATTAGATTTTGGTAGGTGGCGTTTCCGGTAGATGGCGCTTCCGGTAGCCGTCCCAAATCCAATGCCTTTTTACCCGTGATCCGGACCTGACGGACCGATCGAACTCTGGTAAAAACCGGGTCTTCTCACGCCCTCGACAACAGGCCTCCAAAATGACCGATAGTTTTAAAGCGCTGCTGGCAACCGAAACCGACGACGGCGTCAGTGTCGATTTTACCGACCTTGAAACCGACGCCTTGCCGCAAGGCAATGTGCTGATCGACGTCGCCTATTCGACACTCAACTACAAGGATGGGCTCGCGCTCAATGGCAACAAAGGCCGCATCATGCGGAACCTGCCGATGGTGCCGGGGATTGATCTCGCCGGAACGGTGACCCAATCCGACTCGTCCGATTATGCAGTCGGCGATGCCGTCGTCGTAAACGGGTGGGGATTAAGTGAAACCGCCTGGGGCGGCTATAGCCAAAAGGCGCGAATGAAATCGGACTGGCTGATCAAGATTCCAGCAGGAATTGATATTCGCCAAGCCATGGCAATTGGGACCGCCGGATACACGGCGATGCTGTGCGTGATGGCGCTTGAGCAAATGGGTATGGGGCCGGATTCGGGTGAGATATTGGTGACGGGTGCAGCCGGCGGCGTCGGTAGTGTCGCGATCGCGATTCTCGCCAAGCTCGGTTATTCGGTGACGGCGGCAACCGGTCGTGCTGAAACGCATGATTATTTGAAGGACCTCGGCGCCGCAAACCTGATTGGCCGGGATGAACTGGAAGAAGATTCCGGACGCCCGATGGACAAACCACGCTGGGCCGGTGCCGTCGATACGGTGGGCGGCGATATTCTTTCCCATGTCTTAAAGGCGATCAGTCCGTTCGGTTCCGTTGCGGCTTGCGGTAATGCGGCGGGCCTCAAGGTTGAAACCACGGTACTGCCGTTTATTCTCCGCGGCGTGAATTTGCTCGGCGTTAATTCGGTGTTTTGCCCGGTGCCGCGCCGGGTTGAGGCATGGAAGCGCCTCGTCACTGATTTGCCGCTCGATAAACTGGAATCGATGACCGAAGTCGTGCCGTTTGCCGACGTGCTTGGGCTCTCAAAGGAAATTCTGAAAGGTCAGGTGCGCGGCCGGATCGTTGTCGACGTCAATTCCTGATCGACCCTTTGACGATAAATCCCGGATTTCGGTAATCGGGTTTGCCGTAGAGAAACGGTTTCTCATCGATGGTCGTCATGGTGCCGCCGGCGCGTCGCAGTACCGCATCGCCAGCCGCTGTATCCCATTCCATGGTCGGGCCAAAGCGCGGATAAATATCGGCGTCGCCCTCGGCAACGAGGCAGAATTTTAACGAACTTCCGATCGCCACTGTCTCCGTGACAGCGTGGCGTTCCAGAAACTGGTTGGTTTCTTCGTCGCGGTGAGAACGGCTTGCAACGGCCACCAATTCTGATTTGCTGACGCTGCGCACCTGGATTTGTTTGATCCCGCCAGAGTCGCTGCGGTATGCGGTATTCTCATCGCAGTAATAGGTCCGTTCCAGGGCCGGCGCATGGACCACGCCAAGCACCGGCACGCGGTTTCGGATCAGCGCAATATTGACGGTGAATTCCTTTCGCCCGGCGACAAATTCTTTTGTGCCGTCGAGCGGATCGACCAACCAAAATTCCGGCGCGTCGATTGCCTCTTTTGGATGTTCTGATTCTTCCGACACGATGGGAATGCTTGCGGTTAATTTCCGGAGCGCATCGGTAATGATTTGGTCTGCTTCTTCGTCGGCAAGCGTTAGCGGCGATGCATCTTCCTTGTGGCGGATGTTGAGGTCGCCGCCTTGAATTCTGATGATCGCAACGCCGGCCCGCTCTGCAATTTTTACAATACTGGCGGTAAGCGATTCGGATGAGTGCTGCGTGTTCAATTTTTTATGTTTCTCTTTTCGGGTGGCCGGACATTAACACGGATTGGTTTTCTCAATGTCACGCGAACTTGGGCAAGTGTGTTTTGCCCTATGGCTCAAGTTTTGGTGAAATATTATTGTCAGCAATTGGTCTCGTTCTGATTTCAGTTTGAAGGCGTGTTGTTTTTGATGGGGGCTTTCGTAATGAGTGCCGGGACAGTGGTGAGCCGAGTGCTTGTTATTGAAGATGATAAATTGCTTCGGGAATCAATTCGGGAAATTCTGGAAGATTCAGGATTTGTTGTTTACGAGGCCGGTGATGGTCGCGCTGGCCTTCGTCAGTTTATTTCCGATCCTGCAGATCTTGTTTTGACCGACATTGTCATGCCCGAGCAGGAAGGCGTGGAGACAATTATCGCGCTGGTCCGGCATGATCCGGAAGTAAAAATCATTGCGATGTCGGGGTCGGCACTTGTTGGCGATGCTGACTTTCTGAAATACGCGAAAAAGTTTGGCGCCAAGGCATCCCTCACGAAGCCATTCCGCGCCGAGTTGCTGGTGTCGACCATCCGCGAGGTTCTCGAGGGGGCCTGATCGTTCGAGTCATTGCTTAGGGTTCTCTTTGCGTTCAGCCCTTTTTGCGGTCAAATGACCTGATTGAATTCGCCGGTCGAAATCCGGGTTTGGCCTTTTTCAGTCTATTTTCCTCATTTTTCTGCTCTTTTTCCTCCATTTCCAACGTTTTGGGGTTTTTTCGGTTTTGGCCGAGGGTCACAGGATTTGACTCTGATGCCGTGTTCTATTAGAACAAAACAAGAACATAAAGGAATCAAAGCCTAAATGGTCCTTCCGGGCGTTACGGGTCCGAGGAAGGGAGGAGCCCATGATCAGTGGTTCACAAGCCGCTTTAATACCCCTGTCGCCAAATTCCAGTGTCGACACCAGTGGCAATTCTGGTGGCAGGGCGTTGCGCCGTTTCAGTCGCGGGCAGGTCAATCACGGCCATCTCAATAACGACATGGCCAATCGCGGGCGGGTTCAGTCCTTGCGCGCCCGGATCGGGGCGATCGAACGTCCCGATGGATTTGGGTCAAAGGCCGCGCCGCCGGTCCCGTTCGGCGTGGCGGCGATCGATTCGGCGCTGCCCTGGGGCGGTTTACCCCGCAATTGTCTTCATGAAATTTCCGGCGAGGGGGCAGCCGTTGGTTTTGCCGCAGCCCTTCTCGGCCGCTTTGCCGGTACCGACGGCATGGTGCTGTGGTGTCAGCGGGCGCCCGGCGTTTTCGACGGCGGCGGCCTGCACGGTCCCGGTCTTGTTCCTTTTGGCCTCGACCCCAACCGGTTGGTCCTTGTCCGCGCCCATAGCAGCGATGATCTCTTATGGGCGATGGAAGAGGCGTTGCGCAGTGGCCGCCCGGCAGCCGTACTGGGTGAAGTCGGGGGCATCGGTCTGGTGGCGAGCCGTCGTTTGCAACTGGCTGCTGAAACTTTTGGCGTGACGGCCTTTTTGTGGCGTCGCACTGAGGCAAACCAATCGGCAAAACGTAACAATAATTCTGTCGCGATAACACGCTGGCACCTTCGTTCGGCTGCCGGCGAGGGATCGGTAGTGACGCCTGGGCGATGGCGTGCCGCCCTTGTGCGCTGTCGCGGCGCCCGGCCTCATTCGTGGCCCCTCGAATGGAATGCCGCCCAGCAAATTTTTGAAACCCAATCCCAATCCGAAACGAATGGTCCTGACGATGTCCAGCATGACTGCACGGGCGGAACCCAGAGGAGTAGAGGCCTCGGCGAAAATAGAGACGCGAATCCTGTCGCTGTTCTTGCCACGGTTTCCGATCGACCGGTTAAACCGGTTTCGGCGCGCGTCCTCCGGCACGCCGCCTCCTGATCCGCTTAACCCTCAGGTTACCGCGCGGAAAGAGCAGAGCGCGCTGCGCATTGTCGCTGTTAATAGCGCGGCTGAGGGCGCGGGAATCATTCCCGGTCTGCCGCTCACCGATGCCCGGGCGCTGGTGCCGGATCTCTCGGTTTTTCCGGCCCATCCCGATCAGGACCGGGCGGCGCTCGCCGGTCTCGCTGAATGGTGCTGCCTCTACACCCCATGGACGGCGTCTGAGGTGGGTAACAGTGCCGGTGAGGCGGGCAGCGGGTTGTGGCTCGATATTTCCGGCTGTGCCCATCTTTTTGGCGGTGAAGAGGCGCTTTTAGACGATCTGCTGACGCGGCTCTCAGTGCTCGGTTTCACCGCCACCGCAGCCATTGCCGATACCCCTGGCGCGGCCTGGTCTATGGCCCGGTTTGGTCTTGCCCCGGGTGTGCGATCTGTGATCGTCCCGCCGGGGGACATGCGCACGGCTCTCACCCGTCTGCCGGTGGCGGCCTTGCGGCTTGGGCCGGGTGTTGCCGAGGGATTGGGCCGGCTTGGTCTTCGCCGCGCCGGTGATCTTTACGATCTACCGCGCGGACCGCTGGTG
>JAPYRS010000005.1 GCA_029936875.1 Alphaproteobacteria bacterium
AGCCAACGCCCCGTCAAAGCAGAAGCCGAACCTAGGCCCGCAACGCCGACTGTTGTCGCCGTGGTCGCCCCGCCGCCTCCCCCCCCGCCGCCACCGCGCTTTGATCCCAAGTCACTGGTCGGGTTGGAACGAAATCAGGTCGCGCTGTTGATGGGGGTGCCGAGCCTGTTGCGGACCGAGCGCAACGTCGAGGTTTGGCTTTATGAGGGCGTCCGCTGTGTCGCCCATTTGTATTTTTATGAAAACACTGAAACCGAGGGCTACCGCGTACGACACTTTGAGACGCGAAGCCGTTCGGGTGAGTTGATTGCGGCGCGTACCTGCCTCGACGGGTTGCAATCGGGGCCGGTCGAACTGATTGGTGGCCGCGCGAATTAAGTTTCATGCTCCGGCGTTGAAACTAGGCAGCGCGCGTTTTTTCCTTAAAGGCGCAGAGGTCGGCAACCTCGCATTTCGGACATTCCGGTTTCCGCGCCTTGCACACGTAGCGTCCCTGCAAAATCAACCAGTGATGCGCGTGTTGCTTCCATTTGTCAGGCACATGTTTTTCGAGTTTCTTCTCAACCGCAAGCGGCGTTTTGCCGGGCGCGAGGCCGGTGCGATTACCAACCCGGAAGATATGCGTATCCACCGCAATGGTCGGCTCGCCAAAGGCCATGTTGAGCACAACGTTGGCGGTCTTGCGGCCGACACCGGGCAGTGCTTCCAGCGCATCGCGGTCGTTCGGAACTTCACCACCGTGTTTTTCCAGCAATAACTTGGAAAGCCCGATGACGTTTTTCGCTTTGGTATTAAACAGGCCAATGGTTTTGACAAAATTCCGTACCCTTTTCTCACCAAGTTTGACCATCGCCGCCGGATTGTTGGCGGCGGCAAACAGTGCGGGCGTGGCCTTGTTCACGCCAACGTCCGTTGCCTGTGCCGATAGCACGACCGCCACCAAAAGCGTGTAGGGGTTTTCGTATGTCAGTTCCGATTGCGGATTGGGATTGGTCTTGGAAAGCAGCGAGAAGAATTTTTCAACGTCGGTTTTTTTCATGGCAAAAACCTAACGGGACTGAGCGCTGCCGCAAGGGAAATCCGCAACGGTAATTTGATTGCGACCCCACTCGTCCGGCATCTGTGACTTTCGTATAGTACCGGACCATGTTTGATCGCCCGCGCCTGCCGAAATCGCTCCGTTCCGGTGAAGACAAGTTCCTGTTCGACGCCGTCCTCTTCCCGCACCGCTCGCTCGGGCCGCGCGGATTCTGGATTGTGATGAGCTTGGTGGCCTTGGTCAGTTTTGTCGCCGGGCTCGCCTTTTTCCTAATCGGTGCCTGGCCTGTGCTCGGCTTTTTCGGCCTCGATGTCGCGCTTATTTACGGCGCCTTTCGGATGAGCTATCACGCCGCCCGCCTCACCGAAGTGATCCGCTTGGACGAGACCAATCTTCAGGTCTGGCGAATCAGCCCGCGCGGACGCATTCAGGACTGGTCGTTCCCGGCCTTTTGGGTCCAGGTCCGCCGCGCCTCAAGTGAAAGCGGCGGGCTGGTCATTTCCAGCCACGGCAATCATGTGCGCATCGGTTCGTACCTGATGGGCGATGAGTCGGAAGCGCTCGCAACATCCCTGGAGGCCGCGCTGGGCAAGCTGAAAAGCATTTATCCCGGCAATTCGGGCAGTGGCGCGGCGGCCCCACAATCACCGTAAGACATTGACTTAACCCATTAATTCCCGCCGCAAGAACCGGGTGGCCGGGGCTGAGTAACCGCTTAAAGTTCGGCCATGATTACCTTTCCAATTTGGTTGATGGTGACGCCCAGCGGCTTCAAGCGGGCGGTCGCCGTAAATTTCCACCGCAAATTACCGGGGCGTAACCCGCCGCTCCATGCCTTGAGCGACCGCCTGTTGCGGGATATGGGCGTGAGCCGGGGCGATGTGCGGCGCCTCACGGCGGCCCGTCACCGAACAGCGGTACGTCGAAGAGTGAGACGGTTATGATTGTCGACATGCCGTCTGCCAAACCTGCCAACCTCAAAGATTATGACCGGATGAGGGAAGCGCTCGCCCTGATCGAGGCGCGTTTTCCGGAGCCGATCGGCCTTGAGGAACTGGCCGGTGCCATCGGCGTCAGCCCGTTTCATTTCCAGCGCACGTTTCGGCGCTGGGCCGGGATTTCGCCAAAGCGCTTTCAACAGTATCTCGCCATTGACCGCGCGAAATCGGCGCTCGAAAAATCGGAAAGCGTGCTGGATGCCGCGTTCGAGGCCGGGCTTTCGGGCCCGGGGCGGCTCCACGATTTATTTGTCTCGGTCGAATCAATGACGCCAGGCGAATACAAATTGCAGGCCCGCGATTTGGAAATTCGATACGGATACGGCGCAAGCCCATTCGGCGAATGCCTAGTGATGGCGACGGAGCGCGGCATCTGCGGCCTTGGGTTTGTCGACGGTACGAACAACGAGGAGGCGCGCGCCGCCTCATTCAAAGAACTGTCGGCGGACTGGCCGGAAGCGCATTTTGTTGAGGATAGTCGTGCGGCGGGAAAACTTCTCAAAGAAATATTTGCGGAACCGGGCCGCCGCGATCAGTCGCTCACGCTCTTTCTCAAAGGCACCAACTTTCAGATCAAAGTGTGGGAGGCATTATTGCGCGTTCCCGCAGGCCACGTGCTTAGCTATCAGGATCTCGCGGTTCGCATCGGCCACCCGACCAGTGCACGCGCGGTCGGCGGTGCGGTCGCGCGTAATTCAATCCCGTGGATCATTCCGTGCCACCGCGTCATTCGGAAATCGGGCGCGTTCTATCGGTACCGCTGGGGCCGGGTTCGGAAAATGGCGATGCTCGGGTTGGAAGCGGCAGAGCTCGAGGCGGCTTCCCAAAATGCTGCCTAAGGGGTTGCGGCGTGACAAAAACTATCATCGACCGGCGCTGCATGGACTAAACCCGGCGCTTACCGCATAACGGGGCGTCCTCATTTGGTGGTTCCGTGCCTGTTTCTTCCCGCTCATATTTTTATTTGTTGCTGCTCGCGTTGATGTGGGGCTCGTCGTTCGCCCTGATCAAAGTGATGGTGGAAACCATTCCGCCGGTCGCTGGCACCAGCATCCGGCTCGTACTCGCGGCGATGTTTCTTTACTCGCTGCTACGGATCACCGGCGGTCGCCTGCCGCGATCAAGCCGGGTCTGGTTGATCCTTTTCATCATTGGGCTTACCGGCTCAGGCGTCCCTTTCACCCTGCTTGCCTTTGGCGGTGAACGGATTCCGTCCGGCTCGTCGGCGATCCTGATGGCAACGGTGCCGCTGTTCACGGTGCTGCTCGCGCGCGACATTTGGTGACGAGCAGTTATCAATGGCCAAAGTTGCTGGCGTGTTGATGGGGCTGATCGGCGTTGGTTTCCTGTTTGGGCCAGACGCGGTGCGTGGGCTCGCGTCGAGCATTTGGGGTTTCGCCGCGGTTCTGGTCGCGGCATTTCTCTACGGCGTCACCAATATTCTCGCCAAAACATTGAAACCGATTTTACCGCTTTCGAGCGGCACGGCGGCCTTCATTTGCTCGGGTGTGGTTTCGGTGTCGTTTGCGTTTTGGATGGACCGGCCGTTTGAGGTTTTGGCGAACGACGTCTCAATGGAATCGTTTGTCTCGCTCAACAATTATCTGGTGCCGCTGGTTGGTATTGGCTGGGGCGTCGGTTTGCTCGGCGAGGCGGCAACCTGGAACAGCATTGCCGCACTCGGGCTGATTTTTGCAGGCATCGCCGTTACCAACATGGGCGCCAACCGGCGCGTAGTGGTCGAAGCTGCCGACTGAAATCGAGCCTTCTTAAAGCTCTAGCCCACTTAGAGTCCGGGCCCGCCTAGAGTCCGAGAACGTCCTTCATGCCGTAAAGCCCGGGCGGTTTATTGGCGACCCACATCGCGGCCCGCACCGCGCCCGATGCAAAAAGACTGCGGTCATCGGCCTTGTGGGAAATCGTCACCCGTTCCTGGTCGGACGCGAAAAGCACCGAATGCTCCCCGACGACGCTGCCGCCGCGCTGCACGGCAAACCCAATGTCGCCGGAGTTGCGGGCGCCGGTTACGCCGTCCCGGCCTCGGGCCGACACCTGATCGAGATCGACCCCGCGCCCTTTTGCGGCAGCCTTACCAAAGGCAAGGGCGGTGCCGGACGGGGCATCGACTTTGTGGCGGTGGTGCATTTCAAATATTTCGATGTCGAAATCGTCGCCGAGGATGCCCGCAACCTGTTCGGTTACGGCGAGCAGAACGTTGACGCCGACGCTCATGTTTGCGGCGTAGACAATCGCGGTTTTGCTGGATGCCTCGCTCAAAACCGCTTCCTGTTCGGGCGTGAGCCCAGTTGTCCCGATGACCAAAGCCGTGCCGGATTCTGCGGCGAGGCCCGCGTGAAGCACACTGGTTTCGGGTGAGGTGAAGTCGATCACCACTGTGGACGCGGTCACCAGCGCCTTTGGATCATCACCGATTTTCACGTTGATCCTAGAAATGCCCGCCAAAACAGCAGGGTCCGCGCCGTATGCGGCGCTGCCCGGTGATTCCGACGCGGCGACAAGGTCGCATCCGCTGGCGGCGACCACTTGGCGCACCAAAGTCTGTCCCATTCGTCCGGCGGCGCCGGCGATGCCAATTTGTAGGTTGTCCATCGACCAAAAATCCCGCTCAATTGCGGCGGGATTTAACCACATGTGGTCGCGCTTTGCGAAGGGGCCAAGCGCACACCAGCGGCAGTTCCAGGGGATGCTCACGGAGTCTATAGGGAGAAAAGAAAATGGCGCGGCAGAAAATAGCCGTGGTGATCGGGGCGAACCGGGGCAATGGCCTCGAGGTGGCGCGGCAATTGGGCGCGCTTGGCTACCGGGTAATCTTGACGGCGCGGAAAAAAGCGGCCGGACGGGAGGCTGCAAAAAAGCTCGTCCGTGTGGGTTTGAATGTCGAATTTGCGCACCTTGATGTCACCGATGCGAACAGCGCGAAGGACCTCGCCCGCCATCTCAAGAAGACCGAGGGCCGCCTTGATGTGCTGGTCAACAACGCCGCGATCTAGGTTGATCCGACAGGGTTGATTGGCAGCATCAAGCCGCGCGACATGGTGAAGACGTTCGAGACCAATACCTTGGGGCCCTTGATGGTGTCACAGGCGCTCGCAAATCTAATACCGCGCGGCGGCAGAATCGTGAACGTCGC
Source organism: Alphaproteobacteria bacterium (assembly GCA_029936875.1). Classification (GTDB taxonomy): domain Bacteria; phylum Pseudomonadota; class Alphaproteobacteria; order SHVP01; family SHVP01; genus JAPYRS01. The sequence goes on from JAPYRS010000005.1 coordinate 5,189, forward strand.
ATCGGGCGCGGGTGAGTTTCGCCACCTCACGCGGGATCAACCGGCCTACCGGCTTTCCAAAATAGCTCTCAATGCGGTCACCGTGATGCTGGCCGATGAATTCGGCGACCACGGCATCCGGGTTAATTCGGTTTGTCCCGGCTGGGTGCGGACTGACATGGGTGGCCGCAATGCTGATTTATCGGTGAAGGAAGGCGCCGATACGATTGTGTGGCTCGCGTCCGCGGCACCGTCGCGCATCACCGGGAAATTCTTCCGGGCGCGAAAAGAAATAAAGAAGTGGTAGCGGTGGGATTGATGCGGCGCTGATTGTTGTCGCCGTCGGGGGGCGGGAAGCGTTTAGTCGCGAAAGGCTTAGTCCCGCAAATCTTCCCAAAGCTCTTTCACTTTTGAGAAAAAGCCTTCCGATTCCGGGCTGGTGCCTTCGCCGCCCTCATTCTCAAATTCCTTCAGCAGTTCTTTTTGGCGTTTGCTGAGGTTGACCGGCGTTTCGGTGATCGCCTGAATGTAAAGGTCACCCTTCTGGCTGCTTTGCACGTTCGGCATGCCCTTGCCGCGGAGGCGGAACTGTTTGCCGGACTGGGTGCCGGACGGGATGCTGACTTTGGCCCGGCCGCCGTCGAGGGTTGGCACTTCGATTGAGCCGCCCAAGGTTGCGGTCGTCATCGGAATCGGCACGCGGCAGTAAATGTTCTGGCCGTCCCGCTCAAAGATTCGGTGCGGGCTGACCGACAAAAAGAGATACAGATCGCCCGCTGGCCCACCGCGCAATCCTGCCGCGCCTTCACCGCTTACGCGAATGCGGGTGCCGTCCTCGACACCGGCCGGAACCGAAACCGACAGGGTTTTTTCTTTCTGAACGCGGCCCGAACCAGCGCAGGGCCGGCAAGGATTTTCGATAACGCGGCCGGCGCCCTGACAGGTCGGGCAGGTGCGCTCAATCGTAAAGAAGCCCTGTTGCGCCCGGACCTTGCCGTGACCGTCGCAAGACGGGCAGGTGACGGGCGATGAATTTTTCTCGGCGCCGGTGCCGTTGCAGGGCTCGCAGGCGACTGATGTCGGCACCCGCACGGTTGCCTTCTTCCCGTAGAAGGCTTCTTCCAGCGTGATCTCGAGATTGTAACGAAGGTCGGCGCCGCGATTGCGTGAGCCCCGCATCCGGCCACCGCCGCCAAATTCGCCAAACAGATCTTCAAAGATGTCAGAAAATGAAGAGGCGAAATCAAATCCGCCGGGCCGCTGGTTGCCACCCTCAAACGCCTCGTGGCCAAACTGATCATAAGCGGCGCGCTTCTGGTCGTCCGAGAGAATGTCGTAGGCCTCGGAAAGGTCTTTGAATTTGGCTTCGGCGCTATCGTCACCGGGATTACGGTCGGGATGATATTTCATCGCGAGCTTGCGATATGACTTTTTGAGCTCGGCTTTGTCCGCCGTCCGGGCCACGCCCAAAAGTTCGTAGAAATCCTGTTTCGCCATTACTTGCTTGCCTTACCCCAACATCGCCCGACAAAGCACCGCCCTGACCGCGGACGGCGCCGGGATCAGGGCGAAAAAATAATGCTCTTCGAATTGCCGCTGCTTACGCCGTGTCTTCTTTCGGTTCGTCTTCGACGTCTTCGACTTCTTCGAAGTCGGCGTCGACAACTGCGTCATCACCGCCCGCATCGCCGCCTGCATCCGATGACGGGCCGTCCTCATCTTCATCGTCGCCCGCGGCGCTCGCTTCGGCTTTTTCCTGGGCAGCCTTGTAAACGGCTTCGCCCAATTTCATTGCCGACGTGGTCAAGGCGTCGGTCAGAGACTTGAGGGTCTCGAGATCAGCTTCGCCGTCTTTGGCGGTACGCAGCGCCTCAAGGTCCTTGTCGATCGTTTCCCGGTCTTCTTCAGAAAGAGCGTCGCCGTGTTCCTCAAGCGTCTTATAGGTCGAATGGACCAGGGCATCGGCGTGGTTCTTGGCGTCGACCAATTCACGCCGCGCTTTATCTTCTTCGGCGTTGGCTTCGGCTTCCTTGACCATGCGTTTGATCTCGGCGTCGTCGAGGCCGCCAGACGCTTCGATGCGGATCTGCTGTTCCTTGCCGGTACCTTTGTCTTTTGCGGAGACCTGAACGATGCCGTTTGCATCAATATCAAACGCCACTTCGATTTGCGGAATACCGCGGGCCGACGGCGGCAGACCGATCAGGTCAAATTGCCCGAGCAATTTATTGTCGGCCGACATTTCACGCTCGCCCTGGCTGACGCGAATCGTCACCGCCGACTGATTGTCTTCGGCGGTCGAGAAGACCTGCGACTTTTTCGTCGGGATCGTGGTGTTGCGATCGATCAGGCGGGTGAAAACGCCGCCCAATGTTTCGATACCGAGCGAAAGCGGTGTGACATCAAGAAGAAGCACGTCTTTCACGTCGCCCTGCAGCACGCCGGCCTGGATGGCGGCGCCCATGGCGACAACTTCATCTGGGTTCACGCCCTGATGCGGTTCGCGGCCAAAGAAATTCTTCACCGTCTCGACGATCTTCGGCATCCGCGTCATGCCACCAACGAGAATGACTTCGTCGATTTCGCCGGCGCTTAGGCCTGCGTCTTTCAGCGCCTTCTTGCACGGATCAATTGTCCGATCGACCAGCTCTTCGACCAACGCTTCCAGTTTGGCACGCGTCAGTTTCATCGTCAGATGCTTGGGACCGGCGGCGTCGGCGGTAATGAACGGCAAATTGATTTCGGTCTGGGTCGCGGTCGACAGCTCCATCTTGGCTTTTTCAGCGGCTTCTTTCAGGCGCTGCAAAGCCAGCTTGTCTGCGCGCAGATCAATCGCCTGCTCTTTTTTGAATTCGTCGGCGAGGTAGTCAACCAGGCGGAGATCAAAATCTTCACCGCCGAGGAAGGTGTCGCCGATGGTCGATTTGACCTCAAACACACCGTCGCCAATTTCGAGCACCGATACATCAAAGGTGCCGCCGCCGAGATCATAGACGGCAATGGTTTTGCTGCCGGCCTGCTTGTCGAGCCCATAGGCGAGCGCGGCCGCAGTCGGCTCATTGATGATGCGGAGAACTTCAAGCCCGGCGATCTTGCCGGCATCCTTGGTGGCTTGGCGCTGGGCATCATTGAAATAGGCCGGGACCGTGATCACAGCCTGGGTCACGGATTCGCCGAGATAGGTCTCGGCGGTCTCTTTCATCTTTTGCAGGATGAAGGCGGAAATCTGGCTCGGCGAGTATTTTTCACCATGCGCCTCGACCCAGGCATCGCCGTTGTCGGCGGCGACGATGGTGTACGGCACCATACCAATGTCTTTTTTTGTTAGCGGATCATCGAACGGGCGGCCGATCAGGCGCTTGATGGCAAACAGCGTATCAGTCGGGTTGGTCACGGCCTGACGTTTGGCGGACTGGCCGACGAGGCGCTCTCCATCACCGGAAAAAGCCACAATTGATGGCGTTGTGCGGGCACCTTCGGCATTTTCGATCACCTTCGGTTCGCGGCCATCCATAATGGCAATACATGAATTTGTGGTACCGAGATCGATACCAATAACTTTTCCCATAACATCCTCTTATCTAGCGGCAGATACCGTGCGACCCGCGCTGGCGCCGCGCGTATCCCCTGAGTGGGACATGTTCTTGATTGATGCCGGTTATATAGGGGGGTGATTTCACCCCTGCAAGCGCCTTCCGGCCTGTTTTTGTCCGACTGAGGCCCTGAAAACGCGGATTCGGAGATTAATCGATCACCAAAGGCGGTTCCATCGCATCCGCGGCATGAGAACTGGCCGCTGGTCGATGCGGCTTGTTATCAAGCGCCCGCTCCGATTCTGGCCCCTCTCTGGCCCCGATCGCTCGCCTCAGCGTCGGCTACTTAGACCTTGGTATCGATATGTGGTGGGGGATCGTCTGATTCGCCAGTTTCGCCCGATTCATTCGGGGCCGCATTGCTCACTCGCTTTGAGACGCCGACCATGGCCGCCCTAAGCAGGCGATCTGAAATCACATAACCGGGCTGCACGACCTGAATGATGGTTCCGGGTTCCTGGCTCGGATCTTCGACCTCAAACATCGCCTGATGAAAATTGTGATCGAACTTTTCGCCGATCGGCTCGATCCGCTTGATGCCGTGTCGCTCGATCATGGCGAGGAACTCGCGCTGCGTAAGTTCAACGCCTTCAATCAGGGTTTTGAGGGTCTCATTTTCTTCAAGCGCTTGGGGCGGCACACTTTCAAGGGCGCGGGCAAGATTGTCGCCGATCGAAAGGGTGTCGCGGGCAAAGTTTGTGACGCCGTATTTTGCCGCGTCAGTGACATCGCGGCGCGCCCGTTTGCGGACATTCTCGGATTCGGCCATGACGCGAAGCAAATTGTCCTTGAGGTCGGAAATCTGCTCCTCCGGCGTCAGTTCGACTTCTTGTTCTGGCTCAGGATCAGCGGCGGTCGTTTCATCCTCACCAGCGTCCGCCCCATTGTCATCGTTTGGGTCGGCGGTCTTTTCTGCGGAATTGTCGGAATCGCCCGGCGCACCTGTTTCGCTCAGGTCGCTCGCGGTCGCTTCCTCTTCCGGTTGCTCGGCCTCAGGGTTCTTGCCTGACGTCATTTTTTATCCTTGTCGTGAACGCGTATCGGTACGCTTGAAATTGGTGGAGCGGCTAGCCGATCATCCGCGCGAGAACTTTCGCGGTGTAGTCGACCATCGGAATGATGCGGGCATAATCGATCCGGCTTGGGCCGATGACACCGATCGCGCCGATGATGCGCTCTCGCGTATCAACATAGGGTGCAACGATTACGGAACAACCTGCGAGGCTGAAGGCATCGTCTTCGGCGCCAATATAGATTTGCACGCCGTCCGCATCACGGGTGAGGTCGAGCAGTTGCTTGAGGCCCTTTTTGGTTTCAAGAACGCTGAATAGCCCGCGAATTCTTTCGAGGTCTTCGACCGCGTTCACATCCTCAAGAAGATTGGCGCGACCGCGAACAATCAGGGTCGAGCGATCTTCAGTGCCGGACCATGTTGCAAGCCCGGCTTCGATCACTTGCGAGGTCAGGCTGTCGAGTTCGGCGCGGTGGCGTTTTTCGTCGGCGGCGATTTCGTGATGCAGTTCCGACAGAGTCCGGTTCGCAATGCGCGCGTTGAGGTAGGTGTTTGCCTCGATCAGGGCAGCGGGCGTCCACCCGCTTTGGCCTTCAATCACCCGGTTTTCGACGCGGCCGTCATCGGTAACGATGATCACGAGCACGCGATCTTCGCTGAGGCCGACAAATTCGATCTGCCGCAGCCGGACATCTTCTTTCGGCGCGACAACAAGACCGGCACAGCGTGATAGGCCGGAAAGGCCCTCAATCGCTTCGGTCAGCATTTCTTCGACGGTCCGGCCCTGTCCTGCGCAATGGGCTTCGATCTGCTCACGCTCTTCATCATTGATGTCGCCAATTTCGAGAAGACCATCGACAAAAAAGCGGAGGCCATTGGGCGTTGGTACACGGCCCGCCGACCTATGCGGTGAATATAAAAGGCCGCTGGTTTGAAGGTCAGCCATGACGCTGCGAATCGACGCCGGTGACAATTTCATGTCGAGCCGCTGCGACAGCAACTGCGAGCCGACCGGCGCGCCGGTCTCCACGTAGGCTTCCACCAAAAGGCGGAAAACCTCGCGCGATCTATCGTTCAGCTTCTGGATCATGGTGACAGGGTTTTATTGCGGCCCGGCTATTAAGCCAAGGACCATCTCAACCAATCTAGGTATGGCCCGGGACCTCGTCAACGCGGGCAAAGCCCCGAATTGTGCCGGAATCGGTGGACGAAAGCGTGCCCAAGCGGTAGAAACCCGTCTTTCCCACACTCCAAATAAAGTGATCCGCATGGCCAAAGCACCGAAAAACAAGAAGGCTCTCCAAAAGAAATCTGCTGTCAAGAAGAAGACTTCTGGCTTCAGCCGTCCGTCTGGGCGGAAAGTCGATCAACTGCGGAAGGTGACCCTGACGCCGGGCGCCAGCAAATATGCGGAAGGGTCATGCCTCGCCAAATTTGGTGGTACGCACGTCTTGTGCACGGCCTCGGTCGAAGACCGGGTGCCGCCGTTTCTGCGCAATACCGGCAAGGGTTGGGTGACAGCGGAATACGGCATGCTGCCGCGCTCGACCCACACGCGGTCGAACAGGGAAGCCGCGCGCGGCAAACAAAGTGGCCGCACCCAGGAAATTCAGCGTCTGATCGGGCGTTCGCTACGCGCCGTGATCGATCTCGAAGCCTTAGGCGAACGGCAAATTCGGATCGATTGCGATGTGCTGCAGGCCGACGGCGGCACGCGCACGGCAGCGATAACCGGTTCGTTTATCGCGCTTTATCAGGCGCTGCAGGGGTTGGTGAAATCGGGCGATTTGAAGTCGGTGCCGATGACCGATCAGGTCGCCGCCATTTCGTGCGGCATCTATAACGGCAAGGCGGTTCTCGATCTTGATTACGCTGAGGATTCAAATGCCCAAGCCGACGCCAATTTTGTTCTGACCGCCGCTGGCGAGATTGTCGAAATTCAAGGCACCGCCGAACAACGCCCGTTCAGCGAGGCGCAGTTCAACGCGATGCTGAAGTTCGCCAAAGCCGGGGTTAAAGATCTCGCCAAGGCGCAACTGAAAGCCCTAAAAATCAGCGCGGGGAAAATAAGCGCGGGAAAAATCAAGAAAGCGCGTTAATGGCGCGTACGTTTCGCGAAAAAAAGCTGGTTGTCGCCAGCCACAATCCGGGCAAGGTGCGAGAGATCGCCGAGCTGTTGTCTGGATTTGATTTCGAAGTCGTTTCCGCAAAAGACCTCGGCCTGCCGGAACCAGAAGAGACCGGGGCCACCTTCGATGCCAACGCCCGCCTGAAAGCCTTGGCGGCGACCGAGGCATCCGGCCTGCCGGCCCTTGCCGATGATTCAGGTCTGGTCGTGCCCGCCCTTGGCGGCGACCCCGGAATATATTCGGCGCGCTGGGCCGGGCCGGACAAAGATTTCGATGTCGCCATAGCCAAAGTGGAGGCCGCACTTCAGGCCCAAATTGGGCAGGCAAGGAGCACCGGCCCCGACCAGAGCGAGACCGATGACCGCAGCGCCTATTTTGTCGCGGTCCTCGCGATCTGCTGGCCCGATCAACATATCGAATCGGTTGAAGGCCGGGCTTATGGCAGACTGGTCTCGCCGCCCCGAGGTGATCACGGTTTTGGTTACGATCCGATATTTGTGCCCAACGGCCACGATCTGACATTTGGCGAAATGGAATCGAACGATAAACATGCCATCAGCCACCGTGCCCACGCCTTCCGGCAACTTGTCGAAAACTGCTTCAGCTGATTCGCGCGGCGATCAAAGCGCGCGCGGATTTGGGCTTTACGTTCACTGGCCGTTCTGTGTTTCGAAATGCCCGTACTGTGATTTCAACAGTCATGTGCGGGACACCGTCGATGAAGATCGTTGGTGCGCGGCGCTGGTGGAATCCGTGCGCGATGCGGCGAGCGTTGAGACGGAAGCAAAAATACTTTCGAGTATTTTCTTCGGCGGCGGCACGCCGTCACTGATGGCGCCGGAAACAGTTGCGTCCATATTGAATGCGGCCGAACGGCATTTTGGTTTCGCGCCCGACATTGAAATTACCCTCGAAGCCAATCCCAATTCGGTTGAGGCCGAAAAGTTTCAGGATTACCGCGAAGCCGGAATCAATCGGTTATCGCTTGGGGTGCAGGCGCTCAATGATGAAGCGCTCGCATTTTTGGGTCGCGCGCATTCGGCCAAAGAAGCGCTAAACGCAATCGAGACGGCGCAGAAAATTTTTGCGCGCTCGTCGTTTGATCTGATTTATGCCCGGCCCGGCCAAACATTGAATGCCTGGGGAAGCGAACTTGGAAAAGCGCTTAATCTCGCAAACGGCCGTCACCTGTCGCTTTACCAGCTCACCATCGAGCGCGGCACGCGGTTCTTTGAAGCCGTGAACCGGGGCGACTTTCAGGTGGCCGACGAGGATCTCGGTGCCGATCTTTATGATCTCACACAGAATATGTGCGCCGCCGCCGGGCTTCCGGCTTACGAAATATCGAACCACGCCGGTCCCGACGATGCGTCCCGTCACAACCTCACCTACTGGCGTTACGGCGAATATGTCGGTGTTGGACCGGGCGCGCATGGTCGCCGCCGCGAAGCGGGCGAGGTGTTTGCAACGGCGGAAGTGCGCAGCCCGGAGCGGTGGCTCGCGCAAATCGAACAGGACGGCAACGGACTCGCGGAAAAAACGCGGGTCTCGCGTGCGGCGCAGATCGAAGAAATTCTGATGATGGGTCTTCGCTTAAGCGATGGCATTCGCGCCGCGGATTTTGTTGAACTGACGAATATGACGCTTGAGAATGCCTTCGCCGCCGAAACGATCGCGCATCTCACCGAACAAAACCTGCTTGCACTAGACGACGCGGGCATGCGGGCGACACCTTCCGGGCGTCTTGTTCTCAATTCGCTGATCGCCAGTGTGGCGGAGGCGATGACACCTAACGAGGCACCGTGAACCGTATGTTCACGAGATCATTAAGGTGAACCGTTAATTCACAAGATCACTAAAGTGAACCGCTAATTCACGAGATCATTGAAGTCCTGGGGCGCGCGACTGATCACCCGCATTTCCCGCTCGCGAATTTCAAGGATGGCGTAACCCCGTTCTGCGGTGCCGTCGGCGACAAACCGGAAGATGCCATCGACCCCGGCAAATCCACCTTGGTTCATCAGCATTGCCGCCGAATAATCGGGCTTGGCATCACCGCGGGCAAGCGCGGCGGCAAGTGCGGTCGCGTCATAGGCGAGGCTCGCAATGCGCGGCGGGGCAGAACCGAACAAGGTTTCATAGCGGGTTCGAAAACTTGCGCCGTTGGCCGGATCAGGCCCGGCAAACCAGCCGCCGACCAGCGCCGGTTCGCGGCCGATGGTTGCGTCATCCCACAACAGCGTGCCGAGAAACCGGACCTTGTTCGGATCGATATCGTAAAACGGCAATAGCAGCGCAATTGCCCGAAGCCGGATGCCGCCTTCGGGAATAAGCACGGCATCAAATCCGGCCTCGCCCAACGTCTCCAACCCTTCCAGGCGGGCCAACGTGCGGCGGGAAATTTCGTCGTTGCGCTCTTCCAGCTGCGCCCGCGTCGCGCGCAGTTCACCGCGTCGGCGGTCGTAGGACGCAAGTGACTTTACCGGATCGAAGAAATCTTCTGCGCTCGTAACGTACCGTTCGAGTCGCACGACGGAACCACCGGCGTTGGCAACACTAATTTCCAGCGCGTTTTCGACGGCGCGTCCGTAAGGCGTCCCCGGGATCAACGCGGCAAAGCGACGAAGGCCTTGCGAGGTCGCAAAATGAACCACCCGCGCAATCTGCGCTTCGGGCATAAAGCCCATCAGGTAGACACCGTCTCCGGCAACGATGCGGTCGTTTGAAAAAGCGATGACGCTAACGCCGTGTTCCTTGGCGATCAGGGCGGTGGCCTCAACCGACCCGGAAAAAAGCGGCCCGAGCACAAGGTCTGCACCGTCCTGCAACGCGCTTTCCATGGCCAGCGCGGCGCCTTCCGGGGTGCCGCCGGTGTCTTTCGGGTAGAGCCGCAGCCGGTCCGTTCCAACATCGAACAATGCCATTTCGGCCGCGTTCAAAAGCGCGCGTCCAATTGGGGCGGCCCGTCCGCTTAGCGGCAAAAGAATGGCAATCACGACTGGTGCCGGCTCCATCGCTTCGGGTGCGGTGAGTTTGGGCGCCTCTGGCGGCGCGGGTATCAGGAGCTGTTCGGCGAAAGCCTGGTCCGGCGGCGGTGCGGGCGTGGCGATCGGTTCGGGCGCCTCGGTGACAGCAACTTCACTCGGCGCGGCGGGATCGGCAATCGGCGCTGCCGATGCAGCACCATCTTCATCTTCATTATCCGCTTCATCTTCATTATCCGCCGTCCCGTCACTCGCCGAATCTTCTTTGGCGGCCTGATTGGAATCGACCACTAGAAATGGCGAATTGCCCGTGCTTAGGTTCGGATCAACGCAGGCAGCAGTCATCAGCCCCAGAATGAAGAGCCATGACAAAGCGGAACGTCGCTTCAGATTCGAAATCATTGGGATCGACTGTGGAATCGGGATCGGGTTCGGCACGGAAAAGATATGCGCGTGCCTCGCGTAATCGTCAGGTTCAGCATAGGGACGCGCCTCGGCCAAGTAAAACGTCGACCAGCGATGATCCGCTCGCGCCGGGGCTTTATGTAACGGGAACGCCAATTGGAAATCTCGGCGATCTTTCGTTCCGCGCATTGGAGGTGCTCGGCGGTGTCGATGTGATTGCGGCGGAGGATACGCGGACGACCAAACGGCTGCTTGGCCGCTACGGTCTTTCCACGCGGTTGATTTCCTATCACGACCACAATGCCTCCACGGTTCGGCCTCGGATCATTCAGCGCCTGAAAAAAGGCGAGACTGTGGCGCTGGTTTCGGACGCCGGCATGCCGTTGATTTCTGATCCGGGGTTCAAACTTGTTGCCGCCGTGAAAGAGCAAGGGATTCCAGTTCACAGCGTGCCGGGCCCGTCTGCGGTGATCGCGGCGCTTTCGGTGGCGGGGTTAGCCACCGATCGGTTCCTATTTTTGGGCTTCCTGCCAACCAAGGCGGCTGAGCGGCGGCGCGTTTTGGCGGAAGCCGGAAAGGTAAAGGCGACCTTGGTGATTTTCGAATCGGCAAAGCGTCTGCCGCAATCGCTTTCCCAGATGGCCGAGCTAATGGTGGGCCGCGAGGCCGCAATCTGCCGGGAGCTGACCAAAAAATTTGAAGAAGTCCGGCGCGGGACACTTGAAGAGCTGGCCGCACATTACGGCGACGCCGGATCGCCAAAAGGCGAAATCGTCATTGTTATTGAGCCAGGAGACGGCGCAGCCCGAGCGCTGAGCGCCGACGAACTCGACGACCGCATTCGGGAGGCGCTGCAGGATCTCAGCCCGAGCCGCGCAGCTGCGCGCGTGGCGTTAGAGACCGGCATTTCGAAACGCGAGGTCTACGCCCGCGTCATTGTTTTAGCAGAGCAAGCGTGACGCCGAAATTTGATCCGGCCAGACAACGCGCAGAGCGGACCGGCAGGCGCGCCGAATCGCTCGCCGTATTCCTGCTGCGGATCAAGGGCTACAGAATATTGGCGCGGCGCTACCGCGGTCCCGGCGGTGAAATCGATATTGTCGCGCAGCGCGGCAAAACTCTGGTTTTTGTTGAAGTGAAAGCGCGGGCAAGTCGCGCCGCCGCACCTGGGTCTCTTAGTGTCAGGCAGCGGGACCGGATCATCAATGCGGCGCAGGCGTTTATCGCCGGGCGGGCCGATCTTGCTCAATTGGGGCAACGGTTTGATCTGGTGATCGCGGTGCCGGGCCGCCTGCCGCATCATTTGAAAAATGCATGGACCCAAACAACGTGAGCGGATTTCCATGCACCGCCGTGAACTCCCTTAAATCGTGTGTTAGGATTCGCGACGATCTTGCGGGCCGATACCGCCAAGTGATCGACACCAAATGAGGAAATGACGACATGACAGACGTCCGACGCAATCCCGTTGCCATTCTGATCGTCGTACTCGCCTTGTTTGGTCTGACAGGATGCGGGAGCGCGATTATCGGTGGCGCCGCGACGGTTGGTGTTGCGGTCGCGCAGGAACGAACGATCGGGTCAGCGGTCGACGACGCGGCAATCCGAATTCAGATCAGGGACCGCCTGCTGGATGAGAGTGACTTTTTGTTTGGTGCCGTCGGTATTGAATCAATCGAGGGAAGAGTCTTGTTGTCGGGGAATGTTCCGACCGCCGACGACCGCGTCGAAGTCGCGCGGATGGCATGGCAGGTTGCTGGTGTTCGTGAGGTCTACAACGAGATCGAAATCCACGAACGCGGCACCATTGGCGATTATCTCAAAGACCTCGCAATCTCCAGCCAGCTCCGCTTTAAGATGCTGGCCGATAAAGAAATCGTTTCGATCAACTTCACACTGGAGACGGTCAACGGCGTCGTCTTTCTGATGGGCATCGCGCAAAGCCAGGAAGAACTTGACCGCGTCACCGGCCACGCCCGTACCATTTCCAATGCCGTACGGGTCGTGAGTTATGTCGTTCTCAAGGATGACCCGGAACGCAAGTAAAAAGAACCGCGCCGGCCTGACCCGGCCGTACCATGTCTGACAAAAACGAGATAGAAGAGCAGATCGCGGCGCTCGCGGAACGCGACGACGACGAGATTGATGTCGGCGAAAGTGCATTGTTGCTCGCCGCGCTCGACCGGCCCGGCGTCTCGCTCGACCGTTACCGCGACCACCTGGGCGCACTCAGCGAAGCGCTTGCCGCCTATGTGAAAAGCAATGATGCCTCGAAAGCGGCGGCGCTTCACGCCGTGATCGGCGGCGAATTCGGATATGAGGGTGACACCCTCACCTACGACGACATGCAGAATGCAAACCTGATGCGGGTCATTGACCGGCGTAAGGGATTGCCGGTCGCACTCGGCATTCTCTTTATTGCAGGGGGTGAAAAAACGGGCTGGCAGATCACGGGATTGGGTTTTCCCTATTACTTTTTGGTCCGTGTTGATGACGGCGCGAGGCGTCAGGTGCTGGACCCGTTCAAAGGGGGAATTGCCATCGAAACGGCAGAAATGAGGCAGATTATCGGCCGCATGTCGGGCGGAAAAACCGAGCTCAAACCTGAGTTCTATGCGCCGGTTCCAAAACGGGAAGTGTTGATACGGCTTCAGAACAACATCAAAACCCGCGCCTTTCAGGCCCGGGAATTTGGGCGCGGCGCCGAAATTCTCTACCGCATGCTTTCGTTTGCCCCTAGATATATGTCGTTGTGGCGAGAGGTGGCGCAGGTTGAGGGGCAACGCGGTAACCTCAACGATGCGCTCGCGGCCGCCGAGCGTTATCTTGCGCTCACCGATAACGAAGCCCAACGTCAGGATGCAGCGGCGCTGATCCAGCGCCTAAGGGAGAAACGCAACTAATATGAGTCTCGCTGTCGCCATTCAAATGGACCCGATCGAGGGGATCGACATTGCCGCCGATTCAACCTTCGTTCTTGCGCTGGAAGCGCAGAACCGGGGCCACGGCCTTTATCACTATCAACCGCGCGACCTTTCGTTTCGGGACGGCCGTGTTTGTGCACGGGCGCGGCCGCTTGCGGTTCGTCGTGACGTTGGCAATCACTTTACGTTTGGTGCCCCCGAAATGATCGACCTCGCGACAATGGACATCGTGTTGATGCGCCAGGACCCGCCCTTCGACATGGCCTATATCACCGCGACACATCTGCTTGAACATATTCATCCCGAGACACTGGTGGTGAACGACCCGGTCCAAGTACGCAACGCGCCGGAGAAACTGTTTGTCACTCACTTTGCCGATGTCATGCCGCCGACATTAATTTCGGCCGATCCGGTTGAGATCAAAAGTTTTCGCGACAAACACAAAGACATCGTTGTGAAGCCGCTTTATGGCAATGGCGGCGCCGGGGTATTTCATATTACGCCCGGCGATGAAAACCTGAATTCACTGCTCGAGATGTTCGCCGGCTTGAACAACGAGCCTCTGGTCGTGCAGCGCTTTTTGCCCGAAGTGCGCCAAGGCGACAAACGCATTATCCTGATTGACGGCAAACCGGCCGGCGCGATCAACCGCGTGCCGCCACCGGGGGAATCCCGATCCAACATGCATGTCGGCGGGCGTCCGGAAAAGGCGACCCTCACGACCCGCGAACGCGAAATCTGCGAGGCGATCGGTCCGGCGTTGAAACGGCGCGGACTTATTTTTGTTGGCATCGACGTGATCGGCGATTACCTGACCGAAATAAATGTCACCTCGCCCACCGGCCTTCAGGAAGTAAACGGCTATGACGGCATCAATCTCGAAGTCGATATCTGGAATGCGATCGAAGAACGCTACGCCGAGGATCACGCCGCCCATGCGGTGTAACTTTCGCCCGAGGATATTCTTATGAGTGAGGTTCTGATAACGCTGCACATCTTGGCGGCGGTGATATGGGTCGGCGGCATGTTTTTCGCCTATATAGCGCTTCGCCCCGCAGCTGGAGAACTGGATCCACCAATCCGGACGTCGCTCCACGGTTCGATTTTTGCGCGATTTTTTCCATGGGTCTGGGCCGCAATCATCATCTTGCCGGTCACCGGCTATTTGATCACAACTTCGGAATTTGGCAGCTTTTTCGGCGGCGCCGGGGCTTGGCATGTGCACACGATGCAGCTCCTTGGCGGGCTCATGATCCTGCTGTTTCTGCACCTTTATTTCGCGCCTTATAAGCGTATGAAAAAGGCGCTTGCGGTCGGTGATACGCCCGCGGCCGGAGCGGCCCTGGCAAAAATTCGGCGGACCATCGGCATTAACCTGATCCTCGGGTTGGTTGTCGTCATCGTTGCCACGTATGGTCGGGGCATTATCTAGGAGCTCTTTCAATGGGACGGACCGCTGCCGCAGTTGGCGCCGGGGTATTTTCGTTGGGTTTTCTGATCGGCGCGGCCGATGGCGCCAAAGCGGCAGACATAACGATTGCCGTGATAAACGTAAAAAATGATTCTGGCTCGGTGCGCCTTGCGCTCTATAGCGATCCCGAGAAATTTCCAAAGAAAGAGGGCGTTATAGCGCGCTCTTTCGCGCCGGCCGTGATCGGTGAAACCATTGTCACGTTCGCAAATGTTGAACCCGGCACCTACGCGATTATCGGATATCACGACGAAGATGATGACGAAACGTTTGATACTTTCCTGCGCATCCCGCGGGAAGATTTTGGATTTTCAAATGATGCCGTGATTAGTCGAAAAGGTGTCAAGTTTGAGGACGTGTCGTTTGTTCTTGAAGCGAGCGGCGCCCACATTACATTCTCCGTGAAAAGTATTGGCGAGCACGCCGAAGGAATTGAGTAGTGCGCCGCCCTAAACGGAGCGCCCCATCACAAGAAACGTGGCCCAGGTGGATACCGGTAAACGCCAGCGAAGCCCAAGGAATCCGACCACACCCCACAAGGTGATTGCCGCAAGGCCAACCCGGAGCGTCACAATCGTGAACGGCGGCAGTTCGTCAACGGCGATTTCAACGAAGAAAAACGTGCCCCCACAGCAACGAAAGCGCGATCAGCATCAGCCATTGCCGCGTGCTCATAGTCGTGTTGATCGGGGTCATGAAATCATTTGGTCAGGGGGAAGTCCGGTGATCATGCGGGCAACATGACCCGCTTCGCTCGCCGGATCATTCTGTTTCTTGCGGTCCCGGCAATAATGCCGAAGTCACGCGAGCAGCGTATCGTCGATCCAGTGTGAAATCGCCGCGAGGTCTCCGTCCCCATTACCAAAACCCATCACCTGCAGACCAAACGGCATTTCATCGACGTTCATGTGCGGCAGGGTCAGCGACGGAAATCCGAGAATGCTCCACGGTGCTTGAAAAGTGCGGGTTCCGGTAAAATCAAAACCGAGCAGGGCGGACCCCGACGATGCCGGTGAAATGAAGGCGTCAACGTCGGCCGAATAGGCACCGACCTGCATGCGCATTAAATCGCGTGCTTCCAGCGCATCCCGATACTGCGCCGGCGAAATTGTCTCACCATTTTCGACATAACCAAGAATTGTCGCGCTCAACTCGTACCCCTGATCGCGGTAGGCGAGAAACGGCCACAGCATCTCGTAACACATGATGTCGCGGCCGGGCCTTTCGGCCTCAATCGCGACCTGGTCGATGGCGGCGAGGCTTTGGTTTGAATCGGGACGGATGATCTCGACGCCTTGGTCGCTGAGTATTTTGATGGTTTCCTCAAAGGCCGCGCGCGTGGCGTCGTCACATTCTTTCCAGCCTTCGAAATGAAGAATGCCAAGGCGCAGTGGTTTTTGGGCTTTCGGCAGTTCTGGCGTGCCGCTTAAGGCTGGCTGTCCTGCGGCGGGGCCAGCGGCATGGGACATGTAATGTGCGGTGACCCAGGTATCCTCAAGGCTGCCGGCAAGAACGCCGAGGTGATCCCGGGTCGGGCAAACCGGCGAAACGCCGCCGAGGTTGGTCGCCCCAATCGACGGCTTGATCGCGTAGGCGCCGCAGAAGGACGCAGGCCGCAAAACCGATCCCGCCGTCTGCGTGCCAAGCGCAACTGGCGTCATGCCGGCCCCGACCGAGGCACCGGAGCCACTCGATGATCCGCCGGGCGTGCGTTCAGGGTCATGCGGGTTGATGGTCGGCCCGGAAATGCCACAGGCAAATTCGGTGGTGACGGTTTTTCCCAAGATGATCGCGCCGCCGCGTTTTAGTGCGGCCACGCACGCGGCATCGGCCGCCGGCTGACGGCCTTTGTGAATTGCGGAATTCATCTCGGTCAGGAAATCGGCGGTATCGATTATATCTTTGACCGCGACCGGGCAGCCATCAAGCAGCGAGAGCGGCTCGCCGTTTTTGTAGCGCTCCGTTGCCGCATCGGCGGCAGCGCGCGCGGCATCCAACCCAAGCACCGTAAATGCTTTGATGTCGCGATCGCGGGCTTCAATAACTTCGATGCAGCGTTCGAGAAACGCGCGCGGCGAATCTTCCCCACTCTGGAAGGTGCGGCGTGCAGCCGCAAATGGTCGAAGTGTATTTGCCGAGATATTTGGCACGGTATTTCCCCTGTCGAATTTTTTGCAGTTTAGACGAATCAGCAGCGCACCCATAGCCAAACCATCGCCCGCCGGTCATGGACAATGCCGACATGACAGGCGTAGTCCGCTCGGCTAGGCTTCGCCGATAATAAAATGCGTCCTGGGAGCGTTTCATGAGTGCGTTCGATTACTGGCATACGATCTGGATTCTGGTTCACGTTCTACTTTTTGTGTATTGGCTCGGCGGCGACCTTGGCGTTTTTTATGGCAGCCGCTTCCGGAATTCCAATGCCCAGGACGTGCCGACTCGCCAACTGATTGGAAAAATCACCGGCGCGGTCGATATGGCGCCCCGCACGACCCTGGTTTTAATGATGCCGGTCGGCCTAACGCTCGCCGCCGATCTCGATTTGTCGCCGGTCACCGGCTGGTGGCTTGGATTGGTCTGGATCGCTTCGCTCGCCTGGCTGTGGCTGGTCTGGCGGGTACACCTCGAAGCCTCACCCGAGCGCAAGAAACGTCTCGCCGGATTCGATATGAGACTGAGGTGGCTGGTCTTGGTTGTGCTGACGGTTTCCGCTCTTTCTACCTTCATCAGCGGCGAACCGTTCGGCGAAAACTGGCTGGCGGTGAAGGTGCTGCTCTATGCGGCGATGATCGGCTGCGGGATCATGATCCGGATCACCATCAAGCCCTACGGCGCCGCTTTCCAAAGTCTGGTTGATAATGGCTCGACACCGGAAACCGAGGCGACCATTCAGGCGGTCGCAAAGGTATCGCGGCGCTGGGTAAAAACAATTTGGGCGCTGCTTCTGGTTGCGGCGTGGTTCGGCATCGCGCAACCCAATATCTGATTTCGGCAATTGGGTGCACCGTCATAGGGCGGCGCACCTCCAGAAACATGTTTGAACGGTTGAGGAAAACACATGGAAATGCAGGGAATATGGGCGTTCATCCACGTCATGTTTCTGGTCTATTGGCTCGGCGCCGATCTCGGCGTGTTCTACGTCGCCTATCAGATCATCAAGCCGGAACATTCACCGGAGGCGAGGGCGACCCTTCTAAAAGTGTTGGGGTTCATCGACGGATTTCCGCGCGCGGTTTCAATATTTATGCTGCCGGTAGGAATTCAACTGGCTGACGGCCTCGGCCTGTCGCCGGTTTCGGGCGGCATGTTGTGGCTTCCGTGGATTGCCGCCCTCATCTGGTTTGCCATTGCCTATAGCGCGAACGCGCGGCGCACGACGCCACGGGGAAAACAGCTCGCGAAACTCGATCTCGCGATTCGGGCGGCTCTGGTTCTCGGCCTCGGCGTCTTTTCGATTGCCACGTTTGTTTCGGGTGGCCCGTTCGGGGCCAATTGGTTGGCGCTCAAAGTTCTATGTTTCGCCCTGATCCTGATTTGCGGCATTGGCATTCGTCTCACCTTCATCCCATTTGGCCCGGCGTTTGGCCGGTTGATGGCGGAAGGGTCGACCCCAGAGGTGGAAGCGACGTTGAAACGCGCCGTTGATCGGGTCGTGCCGTTTGTATTGGCGCTTTGGTTTTTGCTCGGCGTGGCTGCGTTGATCGGCATTTCGCAGCCGGATTTTTAGGGGTCGGAAATGGAAGCACATGATTTTTGGTTATTTCTGCATCTTCTGACTTTTGTCTACTGGATGGGTGCCGACCTCGGCGTGTTCTATTCGTCGCGCTTCGTCATCAACAGTTCGTATCAGCCAGCGACGCGGGCGTTGTTGTTGAAGACACTGGCGTGGCTCGACATGGTGCCGCGATACGCGCTTTTGTTGACGCTGCCGGTTGGATTACGGCTCGCCGGTGATCTCAATATTTCGCCAGTGTCGGGCGGTTCGTTCTGGCTGGTCTGGCTTGGGCTTATCATTTGGGTCGCGCTGGTCACGCAAATTCATCGCCGTGAAGGGACCGAAGCCGCAAAGACGCTTGCCAAAATTGACATGGTGCTGCGCTTTGTTCTGGTCGTGGTGCTTGCGGTGACGGCAATCATGTCGCTTTCGGGATCTGCGATTTACGGCACCGATTGGCTTGCGGTGAAGGTTCTGTTGTTTGCCGCCGCCGTTGGCTGCGGTTTCATGATCCGGATTACGTTTAAGCCCTTTGGGCCGGCTTTTGCCGCGATCATGAAAGACGGCTCGACCCCCGAACAGGAAACCAAACTCCGAAATTCGCTCAATGCTGCGGCCCGCTGGGTTGTGGTGTTGTGGGTTATTATTGCGGCGGCGGCTTTTTTCGGTATCACCCAGCCGAGTTTCTAGTCTCCATTTCAGCCAATCGTTTTGGCCAGTCGTTTTGGCCAGTCGTTTTCGCCAATCGTATCGAAATGCCGGCGGGCGCGGTAAGCTTCCGCTCTTCACTCCGAACAGGGAGAGTTCGATGAAACGGGTCCAGAGTTTCTGCTTTGCCGCCGCCTTTGTTGCTGGCGCGACCATTGCTGGTCAAGCAATCTTCGCTGGCCAAGCCCTCATCGTGGGGCAAGCGGCGGCCGAACCGCAACACGGAGTCGCCATGCACGGCGCACCAAAATATTCGGCGGGATTTTCGCATCTCGAATACACAGACCCGAAGGCGCCGAAAGGTGGCGAAATTCGATTTGGTGTCACCGGATCCTTCGACAGTTTGCAGCCGTTCATCATCAAGGGCCGGGCCGCGGCGGGGCGGCATTTTGTTTTCGAAAGCCTTTTGAAACGTGTCTGGGACGAACCGTTTTCAATGTACGGATTGATCGCGGAAACCGTGGAGATGCCGTCCGACCGCAACTGGGTTGAATTCAAATTACACAGCGACGCGCGCTGGCATGACGGCACACCGATCATGGTCGAAGATGTAATCTGGTCGATGGAAACATTGCGCGATCAAGGCCGGCCCAATCACAAACTTTTCTATTCGAAAGTGATAGAGGTGACGCGACCGGCACCGAACACGGTCCGGTTTGATTTCGGCCCCGACAATGACGACCGCGAACTGGCGTTGCTGATGGGTCTGATGCCGGTGCTTTCCAAAAATCATTTTGCCGATCGCGAATTCAACGAAACGACGCTCGAGCCGATTCTTGGCTCCGGTCCTTACCGGATTGCGGATGTCGATCCAGGCCGGTCGATCGAATACGAGCGCGTCACCGATTATTGGGCGCAGGGCCTCGGTGTAAACGCCGGCCAAAACAATTTTGACCGCATTAAGTATGACTATTTTCTCGATGGCACGGTCCTGTTCGAGGCCTTCAAGGCTGACGAATATGATTTTCGTAGCGAATTTTCGGCGACGCGATGGGCAATCGGCTACGATTTTCCGGCCGTTGACGATGGCCGTGTGGTCAAGGAAATGCTGGAAAATGATCGCCCATCCGGCATGCGCGGCTTTGTCTTTAATACACGCCGCGAGGTTTTTGCGGATCGCGCCGTTCGGGAAGCACTGTCCTACGCCTTTGATTTTGAGTGGGTAAACAAAAACCTCCTCCACGGGGCCTATACGCGCAGCGAAAGTTTTTTCGCCAATTCCGAACTCGCGTCGAACAGCATTCCGCAGGGTGCAGAACGGGCGCTTTTGGAACCACACCGCGGCGCGGTCCCGGGAGAAGTATTTTTAAAACAGTTTAGTGCACCGAAAACCGACGGTACCGGCAACGTCCGGGCCAACCTCCGCAAGGCGTTGGCGCTATTGAGGGCCGCCGGTTGGAACTTGAAAGACGGGGCGTTAACGCGTGGCTCAGATGGGCTGCCGATGACGTTCGAGATTTTGCTGGTCTCGCCGTCGAACGAAAAAATCGCCCTTGCCTATGCGCGCAATCTCGAACGGATCGGCGTCATCGCCAAAGTGCGCACAGTGGATTCGGCGCAGTATCAAGGCCGCCGCACCGCCTACGATTACGACATGATTATTTTTCGTTGGGGCATTTCCCTTTCGCCCGGAAACGAGCAGGCTTTTTACTGGGGTTCGGAAGCGGCAGACCAGGACGGCTCCCGCAACTACATGGGTGCGAAAGACCCGGTCATGGACGATCTGATTTTAAGAGTAACCATGGCCGATGATCGCATCGGGCTTGTCACCGCGATGCGCGCGCTCGACCGCGTGTTGTTATGGAACCATTACGTGGTGCCGCTCTATTACCTTGAGAGCGACCGTGCCGCCTATTGGGACCGTTTCGGCCATCCGGCAACAACGTCGACTTACGGAAATGTTATTGAGAGTTGGTGGGAAGACCCGAAGAAACTCGCAGCCAATCCGCGCTAGATTTTTTCGGCCGCGTTAAAATGTTCGGGCCTCGTTAAAATTTTCGGGCGAGAACCTTGAGGCCGGGTTTCAGCGAGAAGCGATAGCGAAAAATTTTTAAACCATGCTTCTCAAGCAAACGGGAAAGCGTCTGCCGATCAAAATAAACACAGTGTGATGGCGGGCAGAATGCGTCCCATTCGGGCAGGTTTTTCGGTCGACGCCAATGTCCGTAGTCAGGCGTCGTCAAATAAAGAAGCGCGTCTGGCGTCATCAGTTTGGCGATCGCTTCCACAAACGGATTGAGATCGGGCACATGTTCGATCACTTCCGAACAGTAAACTGCATCAAACGTCGCCCCGTTGGCGGCTTCCTGATAGGCCTCGATTGAGCCGAGGAAAAATTCGTTGGCAGAATAATGTTCTCGCGCATAAGCAACGGATGCCTGATCAATTTCCACGCCGACGCAGTCGAACCCTTGTTCGCGTGCGGCTTCGGTCATGAAGCCGCCGTTTGCGCCGACGTCGAGGAACCGCGGGCGGGTGTCCGATTTATTTGCTGTCATGCGCAAGATCGCGCGCGCCCGTCTCCGCGACCGGCGCATTTTTGAATCGACCTTGGCGAAATATCCGGCACTCGCGCCGTCGTAGGCGTCGTCATAGATCGCCGCCTGCACCTCTTCCGAAGGCATCGTCTCCATGAATACGAAGTTGCATTCGGTACACGTGACGACGGCAACATCATCCTGTGCGATGACGGGCGTCGTGCTTGTGCTGCCGCATATCTGGCAAGTGGTGCTCATTTTTTCTCCGGATAATTTCGCGCGACCATGCCGCCTGGCCCGCGCCCGGGTCAAGCCGATTTCGAATCGGCCTGATAAATTCGGGCGAGGCTTCATCTCACGGCATCATTTCATGCGGCCCGGCGGCCTGAATATTTGCCAATTGTGAACGGGCACTTTCCTGGGCGCATCAAAAGACGTTCCCGGCAGTTGAAGCTAACTATCTGTTTCTATGTGGTTATTCCGGTCCCTTGAGGTGAAAAATTCAGCCGAAGCCCGCCGCCTCTGGCGGATTTGCGCCCGCGACAAATTTATCCCTCGGCATATTCGGAATCTATGACCATATTGGTTCGGAGAACGCGGCTTTCACATAGCAAGTTGGGCGAGCCGCGGGAGGTAGTCTCGATGGGAAAAACCAAGCGCTCTGTTGTCGCACTCCAGCGTGCGGTTAGGGGCCTCCGGAAAGTTCCGAATTGGCGACGGCGTCGCGGCGACGCGACTAAACGGACGCGCGGCCCGGTTGCCAAGTTCATGCGCGCGCGTGCCGAACGGCGCGACAGGCGTTCCCTGCGGACGAGGAAAGAAGCGTTGCAGTACGACGATCCGACCATCATGAATTCCGCGGACGGGCGATTTGAAATTCGCATTACCCGCGCGGACGCTGATATTTCCGCCGCGCAGGAATTGCGCTACCGCATTTTTTACGAAGAAATGGATGCCGTCGCATCGGAGCAAACCAAAATCCTCCGCCGTGATGCCGACACCTTCGATTCGATCTGCGATCATATTCTGGTCAATGACGTGACGCGCGCCGCGGGCGATCAGGCGGTCGGGACATACCGTCTGCTGCGCCACGATGTGGCTCTGGCCCATCGCGGGTTTTATTCGGCGGACGAATATGACCTCTCCAATATTCTCGGTCGGTCGACCGACAACACGGGCATCTGTGAAATTGGGCGATCAAGCGTCCACGCCGATTACCGCAACAATGCGACCATCCAGTTATTGTGGCGTGGGCTCGCGCGATATTTTTCGGAAAATGAAATCACCTACACGCTGGGGTGCGCAAGTTTTCCGGGGGTTGATCCTGCCGTCCATGCGTTGCCGCTTTCCTATCTTTATCATCATCATCTCGCGCGGGAGGACCTGCGCGCCCGCGCGCTGCCCGATCGGTTTTCAGAGATGAACCTGATGCCAAAAGATCAGATCGAATTGAAAAAGGCATTGAAGCAAATGCCGCCGCTGATTAAAGCCTATCTCCGCCTCGGCGCATTTGTCGGTGACGGCGCCGTCATTGATCACCAGTTTCACACCACCGACGTCTTCGTGATTACCGACATGGCGACGATTCCGGAAAAATATCACGTTCACTTTGAACGCGAAGCCGCACTTCAATCCTGATCCAACAAGCGCTTCCCATGCATTGTCGATCCACCGCGCCGATTTGCGCGGCCGACCGTACACTGTGATGCCGCCCACTGTGATGTCGCCCACTGTGATGTCGCCCACTGTGATATCGTCGCCGGATGACCACGCCGCCAGATTCTGCACCCGATCAAAACATCAAAGAATCATCGCCCGTAAAAAATGTGGCGGCGGAGAGTTCTGGTTCGGCAAAGACCAAATCAGCGAAAGCGGCCCGCACATCTGCCGCCAAGGCGGCCCGCACCACGCCCCGAACGACCCCAATGATGACGCAGTATCTGGCGATCAAGGCTGACCATCCGAACGAGCTGCTTTTCTACCGGATGGGCGATTTCTACGAATTGTTTTTTGATGACGCGGTGCAGGCGTCCGAAGCCCTCGACATAACGCTGACCAAACGCGGCCAGCACCTCGGCGAGGATATTCCGATGTGCGGCGTGCCGGTTCATGCCGGCGACAGTTACCTGCCGCGTCTCATCAAAAAAGGATTTCGCGTCGCCGTCTGCGAGCAGACCGAAGATCCGGCGGAGGCCAAAAAACGCGGCAGTAATTCCGTTGTCCGGCGCGCGGTGGTGCGGATCGTGACCGCAGGCACGTTGACCGAAGACAATCTTCTCGATGGCCGCCGCAATAATTATTTGGCCGCCTTGGCACAAGTTGGCGGGCGCCAGGTTAGCGGCGAATGGGGGCTCGCCTGGCTCGATCTTTCGACCGGCGAATTCTCAACGGCCAGCGTGTCTGAAGCAGCGCTTGAATCTGAGCTCGCGCGGCTCGATCCCGGCGAACTGTTGATTGAAGACCGGGCCTATCCGACCAACGCCGATGATCCGCTGATCGATTGGGCCAACCGGATGACGCCGCTTCCGCCCAGCAGCACTGATTCGCAGTCCGGTGAACGGCGGCTCAAATCCTTGTTTGCGGTCGTGGCCCTTGATGCCTTTGGTGAATTTAGCCGGGCCGAACTCGGTGCCGCCGGGGCACTGGTCGATTATGTTGATCTCACGCAAAAGGGTCAGGCGGCGCTGATCCGGCCGCCGGTTCGGCTTCAAACCGGTTCGGTGTTGGCGATCGACAGTGCGACGCGGCGAAACCTCGAAATCACGCAAAGTCTTTCCGGTGCGCGGGATAGCTCGCTGCTTGCCGTCATCGATATGACCGCGACAGGAACCGGCGCGAGGCTTTTGTCGCAACGACTGAACGCGCCGTTGACCGATGTCGGCGAAATCGCCGCCCGCCTCGA
This sequence comes from Alphaproteobacteria bacterium, assembly GCA_029936875.1. Lineage (GTDB taxonomy): Bacteria > Pseudomonadota > Alphaproteobacteria > SHVP01 > SHVP01 > JAPYRS01. The sequence continues at coordinate 29,488 of JAPYRS010000005.1, forward strand.
TGTCGTCGAATCTTTGTTAGCTGTGGCTGCCACACGGGCCGATCTTCGCAACGCACTCAAGACCTACCCGGACATGGAGCGCGCGCTTGCCCGTCTGACGCTCGACCGGGGTGGGCCGCGTGACCTGGCTGCGATTCGAGACGGCCTTGCCTGCACCCAAGATATTCGCCGAGTACTGGAAGGTGCACCGGATGCGGTTTCAGCCGCGTTCGAGGCCGGCCTCAAACGGTTTAACGGCCACGCGGAACTGATTACAAAACTGGAATCAGCGTTGGCGCCGGATCTTCCGGTGTTCACCCGCGACGGCGGCTTTGTTGCCAAGGGTTACGACCGCGCACTGGACGACGTGGTTGTTTTGCGCGATGAAAGCCGGCGGCTGACGCGAAACCTCGAGGTGGAGTACCGGACGGAGACCGGGATCATGTCGCTCAAGGTGCGGCACAATAATGTGCTCGGGTATTTTGTTGATGTGACGCCGACCCACGCCGACAAGATTACCGGCCAACATGAAAAGTTTATTCATCGCCAGACGCTTGCAAGCGCGGTTCGGTTTACGACGGTTGAACTCGGCGAACTTGAAGGCAAGATCAGTTCAGCGGCAGACCGAGCGCTCGCGCTCGAGACGGAAATATTCAAGAAACTTTCCAAAGACGTGCGGGACTACGGCGATCAGATTCTGCTCGCCGCACAGGGCGTTGCCGAAGTTGATGTTGCTGTCGCCTTGGCCCAGGTCGCGCATGACAACGGTTATGTCCGCCCCGAGATTGACGCGACCACCGCATTCAATATTGAGGGCGGGCGGCACCCGGTGGTCGAGGCCGCGCTCAAATCCGACAATCAGAAAGCGTTCATAACCAACGACTGCGATCTCGGCCCAGACAGCAACCTCTGGCTGGTGACCGGCCCCAACATGGCCGGGAAAAGTACCTTTCTGCGGCAGAACGCGCTGATCGTCATTCTCGCGCAAATGGGATCGTTCGTGCCGGCAACGTCGGCCCACATCGGCGTGGTCGACCGTCTCTTCAGCCGGGTCGGCGCCGCCGATGATCTCGCCCGAGGGCGCTCGACCTTCATGGTCGAGATGGTCGAGGCGGCGGCCATTCTCAATCGCGCGGGCCCGCGTTCACTTGTCATCCTCGATGAAATTGGACGCGGCACGGCAACGTTCGATGGTTTGTCGATTGCCTGGGCGGCGATCGAACATCTTCATGACGTCAACAAAAGCCGCGCTCTGTTCGCAACCCACTATCACGAGCTGACGATGTTGGCGGCAAAACTGCTGCGCCTCGCCACCTGGACGCTTCGCGTTAAGGAATGGGAAGGCAGCGTCGTGTTTATGCACGACGTCGTCCCGGGCGCAGCCGACCGGTCTTATGGGATTGCCGTGGCCAAACTTGCAGGCCTGCCTTCGAGCGCCATCGCGCGAGCGGAAATCGTGTTGCAGGCGCTTGAAAACGGCGAACAAGGCGGTGCGGTCGCCCGCCTTGCCGATGATTTACCGCTTTTCTCAGTGGCCGCGTCCGAACCGAAAGCAAACGCGCCGCGTCCAATTGATGAGGCGCTTGCCGATCTTCGCCCCGATGAACTCAGCCCGCGGGATGCCCTGGAGGCGCTCTATCGTCTCAAGGCGATTTTCACAGAAGGCGAATAGGGTTTTGATTCGTAAATTTCTGCGGGGGCAGCGATGACCGCGCCGCTCGAACCAGCCGCGCCGGGCGCAGCCTTATCCCGGTGGGGTCCGCTTGGATCGCCGTATCTGCTGCTGATTTTCACGATGATGTTCTGGTCAGCCAATTCGGTGATCGCCCGAAGCGTGGTTGAAACCGTGCCGCCGATGCATCTCAGCTTTTTGCGTTGGCTGGTGGCACTGCTCATTCTGTTGCCATTTGCGTGGCGGCCGTTCCAAAGGCAATGGCCGCAATACCGCGCGAACTGGCGCTTAATTCTGGTGCTGGCGCTGTTCAGCGTGACGCTGTTCAACTCGCTTCTCTACATCGCGGTTCAATTTACGATTGCCATCAACATCTCGCTGGTGACAACGGCGATACCGGCTTTCACCGTGTTGATCGCCTGGGCCGCACTCCGGGAGCCGATTTCGCGGCGAATAGGCCTTGGCATGGCCGCCGCCTTTTTCGGCGTGCTGGTGATCGTCGCCAAGGGAGACATATCGATCATCACCGAATTTGATTTCAATCGCGGCGACCTGATCACGATGGCCGCGGTCTTTTGCTGGTCGGTCTATAGCGTTTTGCTGCGCCGGCTGCCGAAGGGCCTCGATCCGGTCGGCTTCATGTTTGCGATTACCTTGATCGGCACAATTATGATCGTGCCGTTATTCGTTATCGAACTTGGCATGGGACGGGCGATGACGATTACGCCCTCGGGTATTTTCGGCATCGTCTATCTCGGGTTGTTCGCTTCGATTCTCGCGTTTCTCTTTTTTAATAATGGCGTCAAGCGCCTCGGCGCCAATCGGGCGACGCAGTTCAACTATCTGATGCCGTTTTTCGGCGTCGCCTTAGCGATGATCTTTCTCGGCGAGATGCCGCGCTGGTTTCATGGCGTCGGCATTACGCTGGTTCTTCTCGGCGTTTGGTATTCGGCGACGAAACAGGCTGCCGACCAAAAAACATGAACCGCTCAAAACTTATTCGGGCGCTGTTGAACCCCTATCTGCTGTTAATGCTGGCCACAATATTCTGGGGCGCAAACGTCGTCGTTGGTCGTGGCATGGTTGGCACCGAAATGCCGCCTGTCGCGCTTTCCTTTTGGCGCTGGACCTTGGCGACACTCATTCTGATTCCGTTTGCCGGCCCAACGCTATGGCGTCAGCGTGCCATCGTTCGCGCCCATTTTTGGTGGCTGGTTTTTATGGCGATCATCGGCGTCGCCATTTTCAACACGCTTCTCTATATCGCGCTGACGATGACGACGGCGGTGAATGCGTCGCTGATCAATGGTTTTGTTCCGGCCGCAACGGCGGTTGCCGCCTGGCTCATCCTGCGTGAGAAGGTGTCCGTGCTGGGCAGCGTCGGCCTGCTGATTTCGTTTGTCGGCGTGGTTGTCATTTTGGCGCACGGTGAAATCTCGGTGCTGCTCGGTTTTCAGTTTAATCTTGGCGACTTGCTGATGTTGCCGGCGATTGGCACGTGGGCGATCTATACGGCGCTACTCCGCTTCCGGCCGAAGGACTTTGATCCGCTCGCCTTTACGTTATTCACATTTTTTGTTGGCAATTTATTTGTCGCGGTTGCCTACGGATTTGAAATTTCGCAGGGGCATACCTTCAGCCTCAATCTGAAGACACTCTCGGCAATCGGATATGTCGGGTTGTTCCCGTCGTTGCTCGCCTACGTTTTCTGGAACCGCGCGGTGGTCGAAGTCGGGCCGAACCGGGCGTCGGCATTTTATTATCTGCTGCCAGCGTGGGGCAGCTTCTTTGCCGTCATATTTTTAGGGGAGCCGTTTCAGTTTTATCATACCGCCGGCATTGCACTGATTTTTGCAGGCGTCTATCTCGCCACCGGACGCCGCGCCGTCAAATCACGTTAAGCGACGCCGCCGGAATCCAGATCGCTTTATGGCGCTTTGGATTGAAGCGACCGGTTCGCTGCCTCGCGAAGCCCGCGGCGGGCAGCTTCGTTGGCAAGCAGCAACCCACCGAGCATGACCGCGAAGGCGATCCAGATCCAATTGCTCAACGCTTCGTCCAGCAACACTAGCGACCAAAGAATGCCGGTGATGACGATCACGTAATTGTACTGCGCAAAAAAGACCGGACCGGTGCGGCGGATAATCTCGAACATGCAATAAAATCCGATGGCGCCGACAAAACCCGCCCATAAGATGCCCAATATCCCCTGCATCGGCGCGTTCCAGGCCGGGTAAAAACCCTCACCGATCATCATCACGAGGAACGATATTGTGGCGGCGCCGATGACCAGGCCGGTTGCCAGCATGATTGTGGTCGTCTGCGGCGGTTTCACAATCGCCACGTAAATATTGTTGCTCGCGAAACAGAACGGCACGATCAGCAGAAAAATAACCCAGATCGCATCTTCACTGCCGGGCAGGCTGCCGTCTGGCACGACGATTAAGGCAACGCCCAGCAATCCAAGCAAGACGCCGCCAATTCCCAACCAGCGAAACCGTTCAACCCGAAGAACCATCGCGTAAATGTAGGTGATACCGGGCGTGAGCGTGATCAGCAGGGTGACGACTCCGGCCTGCAGTTTTGCCGCGACGATGGCGAGAACAATGACCGGGATGACGATGCCCAGCGACGACGTAATCGCATAATGCCGGATATGCCTAAAGGAACCCGGCGGAATGTTCCCCGTGATTGCGGCCAGCACCAACAGGATAATACTCATGACAAACGACTGCCAAAACGTATAGGCCATCGGTGGGACACCGGCATTGGAGACAAATTGATTGGTCGCAAAAATACTACCGTACAACGAGGCGCCGCCGACCAGCAGAAGCAACGGGATCAGCAGTGATTCATGTTTTGCCGCGGTATGACCGGTTTCGGTCATCGCCGTTGTACTCCGATCATGTTGAACCGCTGATCCGTTATTCGGAGTCTTGAGGCGCGGTCGTTTGCATCGCTGCTGCGGCGCCGCGGTTTGCGAAAACAAGACCAATCGCCATCAAGGCGATTGCGCCCCACACCCAGGCCGAAAACGAATCCTGGAAAAAAATGTAGGCCCAAATGACACCCGCGGCGACGACGACATAATTAAACTGAGCGAAGAATACGGGCCCGGCCAACCGGATGATTTCAAACAGGACGAGAAAAATAATGACTTGTCCGGCGCCGGCCCAAATCGTTGACCAAACGGCGATCGCAGAAAATGACGTAATCATGATCGGGCCGTCGAAAATCAGCATGACGGGCAACAAGACCAGCGCCGCAACCAGAAGAACACCGGTTGAGAGTTGCATTGAAGAGGTTGCGGCCGGTCGCAGGAACGGCACCATTACGTTATTGATCGCGTAGCCAATCGGCGCTGCCAACGCAATTACCAACCAACCCGCCGATACTCCCGTTCCGAGGCTGTCACGCGGCAGGATAATAAGCAGCACGCCGGCCAAACCGAAGAGAATGCCGCCGATGCTGGTGATCCGAAACTTATCGGTGCGGAGCGCGACCGCAAACAAATAGGTAAATGCGGGCGTCAATGTAAGCGCGAGCGCGATCACACCTGGCGGAAGTTTATCCGCAACAAACGTAATCGCGATCAGAGGAATGCTGTAGCCAACGATAGCCGTCAGAGAATACTGCCGAATATGTGCGCCGCTGAATTGCGGTAAGGCGCGCATCGGAATCGAAACAATCAGCAACGCCACCCCACCGACAAGCGATTGCCAAAAGGAAAACGCAATAAACGGAAATCCAGCCTCAATCGCAAATCGGTTTGCCGAAAAAGTGCTGCCAAATGCGATGCCGCCAAAGATCAGCAAAATGATCGGGTAGCGCAGCGATTTACTGGAATCGGACATGAGCCGTCGGGCCCTCTGAACAAGGGTTTCAATGGACCCTTCGGCGACGACCCTATCGGGCGCTTTGGATCGGGTCAACGCGCGTCGGCGAATCCAGAATTCGCCAAGTCCCTGTCGTCGCCGTCATCCGGACCGACAAGACCATTTGAAGCGCCGCCGCCATTATTTCCATTACCGCCAACGACACCTGCGGGTGGTCCGCGGCCATTGTCACCACCGCCAGCATTGCCATTGCCGCCGCCGACGCCATCAGGTGGGCCGCCGCCATTTCTGTTGCCGCCGCCATTGCCTTGCTGCGCGGCCGCGGAATTTGCAACCAACAGGCCGGTGGCGGGATCAAAGCTGATTGGGAGGACAAGCGTGACAACCGCAATAATCGCATCCGAGCCAAACAGGGCGGCTCTCAAGCTTTGCGGCATGGGTCGGGGGACGATACCTGACAAAACTCTGCTGAATTTCATTTCCAATTTCCTCGAACGCTACAAACCGTCATGGCCCGATCCCCATGGCCTTCCGACCTCTTTGATGTGCTCACTGTACCCTTAAATCCAAGTGATAGTTGTCACTTGAGCTTCACGATTCGCCGCAAGAATTTGCCAATTTTTAGCTCAATTCTAGATCGTATTTATGTACTTCGTTCGGCGTCCGGCCAACGGCGACCGTCGTCCGAATGTCCTTATCTTGATATTGGCGGGAAATAAGGGCAACTAGAAGGTTATGAACCGCGTTACCGATCCTCGCGCGGTAATCAACCGCAAAGAACTGTCCGCGCGCCTCGATGCCGTCGCAGAGGATACTGATCCCAAATCCTCAGCCGGTCGCGCCAAGGCGCTGTCGCTGGTTCGAGAGTCGCTTGATTCCGGGCAGGAAGAAATCCATCGCCGGCACAAGGCCGGGCACGGCGGCGTTGAATCTGCCCGCGCGCAGGCTTTTCTGATCGATCAACTGATTCGGGCGATCTACGATCATGCCCAGTGGCACGTCTACCGGGCGACCAACCCAACCGCCGGCGAGCGCCTCGGTATCGTCGCGGTCGGCGGATATGGGCGCGGCGAAATGGCGCCATATTCCGACGTCGATCTGCTCTTTTTGCATCCCTACAAGCTAACGGCCTGGGCCGAACAAACGGTCGAATACATTCTCTACATGCTTTGGGACCTTGGTCTGAAAGTCGGTCAGGCGACACGATCGATTGATGGTTGCATGCGGCTTGGGCGCAACGACTACACGATTCGCACAGCACTTTTGGAATCGCGCTACGTGTGGGGCGACCGGGATCTGTTCGACGAACTGCGCCGGCGATTTGCCTCGGAAATTGTCGAAGGCACCGGTTACGATTTTGTCGAAGCGAAACTTTCCGAGCGTGACGCGCGCCACAAGCGCCTCGGCGATTCCCGCTACCTCGTTGAACCCAACATCAAAGATGGCAAGGGTGGCCTGCGCGACCTGCACACGCTTTTCTGGATCGGCAAATACCTCTACGGATCCGATGACACCGCACTGGTCGACAACGGCGTGCTTACCGCGGAAGAGCTCACGCGGTTTGTGCGGGCCGAAACATTTCTCTGGAACGTCCGCTGCTATTTGCACTACCGCGCAGGGCGGCCGGAAGAAACTCTGACATTCGATGCACAAATAGATGTCGCGCGAGATTTCGGATATCGCGAGAACGCCGACACCCGCGCGGTCGAGCGTTTCATGAAACGATATTATCTGGTTGCCAAAGAAGTCGGTGATCTCACGCGAATATTCTGTGCGGCGCTCGAAGAACAACATCGCCGCAAACCGCGGATCAGTTTTGCGCGGTTTGGATTATTTCAGCGTGAGATCGAAGGGTTTGTCGATGAAGGCGGGCGCCTCAATGTCTCCGATGACCAGATGTTTGAAAGGGACCCGGTCTCGATGTTGCGACTGTTCCGGGTCGCGCAAGACCGTGAACGGGATATCAATCCGCACGCATTGCAACTCATCATGCGGAACCTGCGCGGGATCGACGATCACGTTCGGGCTAACCCCATCGCCAACAAATTATTTCTCGATATTCTGACGTCGACCGGCGACGTTGCGACCACGCTCCGGCGGATGAACGAGGCCGGCGTATTTGGCCGCTTCATTCCGGACTTCGGTCGCGTCGTCGCCCAGACCCAGCACGACATGTATCACGTCTATACCGTCGACGAGCACACGATCCGGGCGATTGGCGGGCTTTCGGAAATTGAACGCGGGTTGCATCCGAAGGACCATCCGCTCGCGACCAAAGTGATTCAGAACGTTCAGTCGCGGCGCGTTCTTTATCTGGCCGTGCTGCTGCACGATATCGCCAAGGGCCGGGGCGGCGATCATTCAGATTTGGGTGCAGAGGTCGCGCTGCAACTTTGCCCGCGCCTTGGCCTTGAAGAAGAGGAAGTGGAATCGGTCGCCTGGCTCGTCCGCCATCACCTTGTGATGAGCCATACCGCATTCAAGCGCGATCTCTACGACCCCAAAACCATCAGCGATTTTGTTGAGCTGGTGCAAAGCCCGGAACGCCTTCGGCTGTTGCTGACCTTGACGGTGGCCGATATTCGCGCCGTCGGTCCGGGCCGCTGGAATAACTGGAAAGGTGAGCTGTTGCGCGAGCTTTTTCATGCGGCCGAAGAGGCAATGACCGGCGGCCAGTCGACCGCGCGCCAAACCCAAAGGCTGAATGCCGCGCGGGAATCATTAAGCGAACACCTGAAAGATTGGACCCGCGAAGAAGTTGCCGCCTATTTCGTCCGCTTTCCGCAAAACTATTGGGTCTCCACAGACCATGAGACGCAGGCGCGGCATGCGGTCATGGTGAGGGCGGCGGATCAGAATGCGGCGGGCGTCAGCGTTGACGCCCATCCCGATCACGCGCGGGGCGTCACCGAAATTACTGTCTACACAAAGGACCACCCGGGTCTATTTGCCCGCATCGCCGGCGCCATTGTCGTCTCCGGTGGTGACATTGTGGACGCAAAGATTTACACGACGACGGACGGCAAGGCGCTCGACACGTTTGCCATTCAGGATCGCGACAAGCAGCCGTTCGAAAAAGTCGCCGGTCTCACAAATGCGATAGAGGATTCGCTTGGGACAGAGATGAACTTTGATCAGTCGCTGGCGGCACGGAGTACCGGCTTCCCGAGCCGCGCCTCGGTCTTTACGGTGCCGCCCCGCGTCCTGATCGATAACAAGGCGAGCAATATTCATACGGTGATTGAAGTCAACGCCCGTGATCGCCCCGGTCTTCTTTATGATGTCACCATGGCGCTGTCGCAGCTCGGGATTGCGGTCGCGAGCGCACACATAACGACCTACGGCGTGCGCGCGGTCGACGTGTTCTACGTGAAGGATATGTTCGGACTAAAGGTGATGCAGGATTCCAAAATTGAGCGGATACGAACGGAACTTATGGAAGCGCTCAATCAAAATTCGCCTCCGGCGGCGGCCAACACTGAAGCTTCGGCGCATGCGGGCGATCCTGAATCTGCCGCGGCCGCGGCACATGCGGCCGAATAAGGCTGCAATAAATTTGGTCACACTCCAGCCCCAATCGAAACAGAGTATGCCGCCTTCGCCGCCCTTGCCGCACCGCGTATCCTGTCGAAACCGGTCTCCCTCGATGACTTCCAATCACGCATGAATTTATCGCGCAGTATCGCCACTGTCGGCAGCCTGACGATGGTCAGTCGCATTTTCGGTTTTGCGCGCGACATTCTGATTGCCTCCACGCTCGGCGCCGGGTTGTTGTCGGACGCCTTCTTTGTAGCCTTCAAGATTCCCAACTTTTTTCGACGGCTGTTTGCCGAAGGGGCGTTTAACGCGGCCTTCGTTCCGCTGTTTTCAGGATTGATGACCACCGATGGCCGCGACGCGGCGCGCGCCTTTGCGGGCCAGGTGCTTGCCGTCATGCTGGTGACGCTGTTCATTTTTGTGACGGCGATGCAGATCCTGATGCCGTGGGTCATGTACGGCCTCGCGCCGGGGTTCGTCACGTCACCGGAAAAATTTGATCTGACGGTCGAGCTCACGCGCCTCACCTTCCCCTATCTGCTTTTCATCAGCCTGGTGTCGTTGATGGGCGGCATTTTGAATAGTGCCGGACGTTTTGCGGCGGCGGCGGCAACCCCGATTTTGCTCAATATCACATTGATCGGCGCGCTTTTATTTGTAGCGCCGTACCTTCCGACCGAAGGCCACGCACTCGCATGGGGCGTTGCCGTTGCTGGCATGGTGCAGTTCGCTTGGCTGATGGTCGCAAGCCACCGCGCCGGTTTAAGCCTGCGCCTGCCGCGACCCCGTCTCACCCCGCGGGTGCGACAACTTTTGTGGTTGATGCTGCCGGGGGTGATCGGCGCCGGTGTCGTGCAGATCAATCTGCTTGCCGACATCGTCATTGCTTCGTTGCTGCCGGAAGGCTCGATCTCGTTTCTCTACTTTGCCGACCGGGTCACGCAACTGCCGCTTGGCGTCATTGGTGTGGCTGTCGGCACGGCGCTGCTGCCGCTGCTGTCCCGCCACGTTGCCGCTGGTAATGAAAAGGCCGCCGCCAACAGCCAGAACCGGGCAATTGAGACGGCGCTTTTGTTCACCCTTCCGGCGGCGGCGGCGCTTCTCGTGATCTCGCCGCAAATTGTGACCACGTTATTTGAGCGCGGTGCTTTTGACGCAACCACGTCGGCAGCAACGGCGGCAGCACTGATGGCCTACTCGGCGGGGCTTCCGGCATACGTTTTGATCAAGGTTCTGACGCCCGGATATTTCGCCCGGAAGGACACCAAGACGCCGGTCAAAATTGCTGTGGTCAGCATGGTCGTGAACCTCGCGCTTAATCTGATCCTGATGGGGCCGCTGCTGCATGTGGGCTTAGCCCTGGCAACCGCGATTTCCGCCTGGCTCAACGTGGTTCTGCTGGCGATTGGCCTTCGCCGCCGCGGCTACTTGGCAATGGATTCTCGCCTGACCTCACGAATGTCGCGCGTGGCTATCAGCGCCGCTGTGATGGCGGTGGCCTTGTGGGGCATACATCAGGGCCTTGCCGAATGGTCCGAGGGCTCGAACAGCGCGGGCATATTCGAGCTCGCGATTCTGGTGATGGGCGGCGCGCTTGTCTTTGGCGTAGCCGCACAAATTACTGGCGCGGCCCGGTTCAGTGAACTCCGTGGTCTTCTCGGTCGCAATCGGACGCCGCCGACGGCCGGATAAGACGTGACAACTTCACGCCCATTCTTGACCGCGCCCGCATTGCAGGATTACAACGCCCTCGATTCGGGGCTCAAGAATAATGACGCCCAGTCGAGGGGACGACAGACAACATGAACCGCATCTTTTCCGGCATTCAGCCGACCGGCAATCTGCATCTCGGCAATTACCTCGGCGCAATCCGCAACTGGGTTCGCCTGCAGGCCGATTACGAATGCATTTACTGCGTCGTCGATCTTCATGCGATCACCATGCCGACCGAACCGGCTGAACTACGCGCCAACACCCGCGAAGCAGCGGCAAGTCTTCTCGCCGCCGGCATCGACGGCAAAAGCAACATTTTGTTTAATCAAAGTCAGGTACCGGCGCACGCTGAACTCGCCTGGATTTTCAATTGCATTGCCCGCCTCGGCTGGCTCAACCGAATGACACAGTTCAAGGAAAAGTCCGGCAAGCACAAAGACAATGCGAGCGTTGGACTTTACGTCTACCCGACGTTGATGGCGGCTGACATTCTTCTCTATAAGGCGACGCATGTTCCGGTCGGGGAAGACCAGAGGCAGCACCTCGAACTGATGCGGGATATCGCGCAGTCGTTTAACTCTGCTTACGGCGTCGAATTTTTCCCGATTACAGAACCGTTGATCATGGGTGAAGCGACGCGGGTGATGTCACTGCGCGACGGCTCAAACAAAATGAGCAAGTCTGATGCGTCCGACTATTCGCGTATCAACCTCACCGACAGCCCGGACGAGATCGCAAAAAAGATTCGCAAAGCCCGTACCGACCCGGAACCGCTACCGGGTGAGGTGAAGGGTTTGGAAGGCCGTCCGGAAGCCGACAATCTGGTTGGCATTTTTGCATCGCTCGCCGATATTTCCCGCGCCGATGTTTGCACCCGATTTGGCGGTGCGACATTCTCCGCGTTCAAGGATGAATTGGCGGCGCTGGCGATCGATACGCTTTCGCCGATCACCGCCGAGATGCGCCGGCTGATGGATGATCCCGGTTATGTCGACGGCATTTTATCTGACGGTGCCAAACGGGCCGAACAGATGGCATTGCCAATATTGGCGGAAATCAAGGAAATTGTCGGCTTTTTGCAGCGCTAATTATGCCCGGCCCTTGATCCGGGCGCCTCTGCTCCATACTTCAAGAGAAGAATAATTTCCGCGGCCGTCCCGTCAATTGTCGATCGGCGACGCGGGTTTGGGAGTGACCGGAAGCTTCGCCCACCATGACTGATCCCCTGAATGATCCCGTGAATGATCCGTACGGCGCCCAACCGATCGGCGCCGACATTTACGATGTCGCCGAAAAGAAGACCGGACGGCTTGGACGGGTCGGGCGAATCTTTGGTGGCCGAGGTCGAGCCACGGGACGGCGGCGCTGGTGGTTGCGCGGGTTTCTCGCGCTGTTGGTCTTCGCGCTGCTCTACTACCCGATCGGCATGATCATCATGCACACCATCGATGCCGATCTTGATTTCACCGCATCGACCAAAGCCGGTGGCAGTCATACCGTTGCTATTGCGGCGGCCCTGATCGACCGCGAAGTGAATGTGCATGGCTGGCGGGCGAACGATCCGTTTTTTATTCCGTCATCGCAGCTCGATAACATGCCGAATTTTCAACAGGGCATGATTGCCTCGCTCGCGCGATTTGCTTTTGAGCTGACCGATCAGGTTGGCCGGACGCGCGGCTCAAGCCAGGCTGATACTGATCTCCAGGAAGCCGCCGGGTTGTTGCAATATTCCGGCACCAAATGGGTGTTCGACTTCTCAACCTCGGTCGCGCCGACGGCAACGTCGGAAGCGCAGTACCGGAAAGCGCGTCGTTCGCTTCTCGCCTACAACGCGCGGCTGGTTGCAGGCGACGCTGTTTTCGAACGCCGCTCCGACAATCTTCTCGCCACGCTTGACCGGATCGCAGCCGACCTTGGCTCGTCATCGGCGGTGCTGGAAAAGCGGTTGATCGAAGGACCGGCGCTTTTCGATACCAAGGCCGACGATATTTTCTACGGCGTGAAGGGGCAGCTCTACGGCTATTACATGTTGCTGCGCGAACTTCGGAACGATTTTTCCAAGGTCATCTCCGAGCGTGAACTCGACACCTCGTGGGATCAATTGATGCATTCGATGGGTCAGGGGGCCTCTCTGGAGCCCTGGGTGGTGACCAACGGCGCCCCTGATTCTCAGGCGATTCCGAGCCATTTGGCATCACAGGGATTTTTTCTCTTGCGGGCGCGCACGCAACTGCGTGAAATCACTAATATCCTGCTGAAGTAGCCGGGCGGAAGCGGCGGTTTGGCCGCTCAAGCATCAGGCACCAGACATCAGGCTTGTGGGGCGGAACAGGGATAGGGGCGACCGATGAGCGAGGGCATTACCGGACTGCGGAAGTTTCTCGTGGTTGTCGACGATACGCCGGAATGTCACCTGGCGCTTCGTTTTGCCGCCAGACGGGCGAAACACACCGGCGGCGGCTTGACTCTTTTGCGCGTCCATTTTCCAGCCGATTTTCAGCATTGGCTCGCCGTCGAGGAACGGATGCGGGAAGAGGCGCTGGAGGAATCCGAGCAGCTTTTGCAAAAACTGGCGGCGTCGGTTTACGAGATGGTGGAGATCCGGCCGGAACTTATCGTTCGCGAAGGGGACCCGCGCGATGAGATTTTGGGCGTCATCGAGGGTGACCCCGATATTCGAATCCTCGTCTTAGGCGCCGGCACTGATTCGGAAGGGCCGGGGCCGCTGGTCAGTCTTCTCGCTGGAAAAATGGCCGGAACCATGCAGATTCCGGTGACGGTGGTGCCGGGTAATCTCACTGAAGCGCAGGTCGATGAACTGACGTAGATGCTTGAATCCGCTGAATTTGTCCCGGAATCTGCGAATTTTTACGCGCAATTTGCCGTGTCTAGGTGCCACGAAGGAGCGCACCGGACGGCGGGATCGGCCTAAGTGAACAAATATAAGGGTTTTTCAGGGTAGCCTCGAGGAATGACCCTACTCAGGTTGCGCTTGAATTCATCCGCAACCACCCCAATTATGGTCATCAATTCAGATTTTTCTGCGACGAGGATCCGCGCATGTTTATTCAGACCGAAGCCACGCCCAATCCGGAAACCCTAAAGTTTCTTCCCGGCGTCGACGTTATGGGAACCGGTACCGCAAATTTTCCCTCCGTTGCGGATGCGGGAGGCTCGCCTTTGGCGCGCCGGCTTTTTGAATCTGGCGATGTAACGGGCGTTTTCTTCGGCGCCGATTTTATAACCGTCACCAAGTCGCCGGGGTCCGATTGGCTGAACCTGAAGCCGTCAATTCTCGGCGTAATCATGGAGCATCTCTCGGCCGGTCTTCCGGTCATTGATGAGAATGCTGTGACCGCAGCTCCGGGCGACAGCGGCGAAGATTCAGAGATCGTCGGCCAGATCAAGGAACTGCTCGACACCCGCGTACGACCAGCGGTTGCGCAGGACGGCGGCGATATCGTGTTTCAGGGATTTGAGGATGGTGTGGTTTCTTTGCACATGCAGGGGTCCTGCGCTGGATGTCCGTCTTCGACGATGACGTTAAAACATGGGATCGAGAACCTGTTACGGCATTACATTCCCGAAGTCGTTGAAGTACGGCAGGTTTAGAGCGGGCCGCCCAAGCCTTTCGACAATTCGATCTAAATTTATTTTTTGTCCCCGGCATCTTGCCGGTGGGTATTCCTTTGACTATGGTCCGGCAACTTTTGTGACCGGCAGATAATATTCGTATGTCGCTAGGCTCAGGCGTTTCGAGAGACAGATTTCAGGGTGCCGTGTTTGGCCTCCTCGCTGTCACCATTGTCGCAACATATGCGGCTTCCTTTGCAGGTGTTGAGTTTGCTGTCGCGGCGCGTACCGACGCTGACGAGATCGTTGCGCGTGCGCTGACGCGTTCGGTCGTTGTTGCGCCCGGCATTCCGGCGCTGACCGGACCGGCGGTGCAAAGTTTGGCGGCGCTCGCCAAAGACGTCTCCGATCCAGTTCTGATCAGAAGTTCCAAAGGTCTGATCGAAAAGTTTTCGGAAGTTGGTTACTGGCTTTCGGCAGTTCAGCAGGGTGACGCGGAAGTCCCGCGTCTCTACCTCACCAGCCTGCCGCGGGACCTGCCGGAACTGACGTCGGTCAAAGCGCGCAAGGAACTTTATATTTCGCTGCTTTTGCCGCTCGTGCTGCGGGCCAACGAAAGCATTTTGGAAGACCGCCGTCGCGCCGGAGGGCACATCGCGCGGCTTCGTGAAGGCAAACGTCTCGGCACCACGGACGCCGCCTGGCTCACTGATCTTATGCAGAAACATGGCATCGAAGAGGGCAAGTATGACGAACTCATGACTCGGGTCGACGTTGTGCCGCCGTCACTCGCGATCGCCCAGTCGATTGAAGAATCGGGTTGGGGAACCTCGCGATTTGCGTTGCAAGGCAATGCCGTCTTTGGCCAATGGACGTTTTCTGTGGGCAAAGGCATTGTCCCCGCCAATCGGGATTCCGGTGCGACCCACGAGGTACGGCGCTTCGACCATTTGCAGCAGTCGGTCCGGATGTATATCGAGAATCTAAACCGCCACCGTGCCTACCGTGAATTTCGGGCGGAGCGGGCAGAGATGCGGGAACGCGGCGAGCCGCTTAGTGGGTTGGCGCTCACTAGAACCCTGACCCGGTATTCGCAGCGCGGCCAGGAATATGTCGAGACGCTTTACACGATCATGCGCAGCAACGCGCTCGACAGCCTCGATTCGGCCAAACTCGAAAACTAAAACTAGAATATTTTGAATCGGTGAGTTGGCGGGGTTAGGCCTTGTCTTCTGCGGCTTTTCGCGCTTGCGCGACGGCCGAAGCAGCACCGTCCCGGATCAAAAGCGCGTCCGCGGCGACCACGGCAAAATCATAGCCGCGCCCGAATAATCTCCCGCCGCCGCCCGGCGCCGGATTAATGCCACCCATAAAGGCACCGCTTGCCTTGATCTCCGTTTCGGCGCGCGCTTGCTCCGCCTTTACCGCCGGGTCGCCGAATTCGCCGAGCTTTCCAACATCGCCGGAGAGATCGAGCGGGCCAACAAACAGCATATCCACGCCGTCGACCGCCGCAATTTCGCCGGCCCGATCGATCGCCGAAGACGATTCAATCTGGCAGATGATCAACAGGTGGTCGTCGATCGAGTCGCGGGAGTCTTTCCCCCGCGCGCCAAAGTCTGCCGCCCTTGAAAGCGAAAACGCGGCCCCTCTCGTGCCATGCGGGGGGTAGCTG
>JAPYRS010000113.1 GCA_029936875.1 Alphaproteobacteria bacterium
GCGCCGGGTCGCCCCGCATCAAGGTGATGCCGGCGGTTTCCATGGCGACGTCGGTGCCGGTTCCCATGGCGATGCCAATGTCAGCAGCGGCCAAAGCCGGCGCGTCGTTGATGCCATCGCCGACCATGCCGACGGTTTCACCGGCAGCTTTCAGGCTTTCGACTTCAGCGGCTTTTCTGTCCGGCAGGACACCGGCGACCACGCGGTCGATACCGACTTGCCGCGCAACAACTTCGGCGGTCCGTTGATTGTCACCAGTCAGCATGACCGGCGTGACACCGAGTTTTTTCAGGTGCGCGATGGCGCGGGCCGCACTTGGCTTAATCGCATCGGTGACGGCGATGATACCGAGAAGTTTGGCGTTGTCGCCGGTTTCGCCGAGCCACATCACGGTGCGGCCTTCGTTTTCGAGTGCTTGCGCACGGTCTTCAAGTTCTGATGTCGCAATGCCAGCACCTTCCATCAACGTGCGGTTACCAAGCGCGAGTGTGCGACCGGACACAATGCCCCGGAGGCCCTGCCCGGTGACGCTTTCAAAATCCGACACGTCATCTGTCGTGATGCCGTTCGCTTTGGCTTTTTCGAGCACCGCGACGGCAAGCGGGTGTTCGCTCGCACTCTGCATTGCGGCCGCGAGACCGAGCATCTCATTCTCGTCACCGAGGCTTATCATTTCGGTGACGCTCGGGCGGCCTTCGGTCAGCGTTCCGGTTTTGTCGAGGACGATGGTCGTGATCCTGTGCGCGCGCTCCAAAGCTTCGGCGTCTTTGATCAGGATTCCAACGCGGGCGGCGGCGCCGGTCCCAACCATGATCGCCGTTGGTGTCGCCAATCCAAGTGCACACGGGCAGGCGATGACAAGAACCGAAACAGCAGCAATGACCGCGGGCGTCAGTTCGCCGCCAATCATCCACCAGCCGCCAAAGGCAGCGAGCGCTACAAGCAATACGAACGGCACGAATATTTCGGAGACGCGGTCGACCAGGCGTTGCACCGGTGCTTTCGAGGCTTGCGCCCCTTCGACCATGCGAATGATGCGGGCAAGCGTTGAATCTTCGCCGACAGCGGTTGCCCTTATCTTGAGAAGTCCGGTGCCGTTGACGGCGCCGCCGGTGACGTTATCACCGGTCTTCCGCTCAACTGGCAGGCTTTCACCGGTGATGAGCGACTCGTCGACCGGGCTTTTGCCATCGACAACAATGCCGTCGACCGGAAGTTTCTCGCCGGGCCGGACAACAACGACATCGCCGGTTCCCACTTCTTCGATCGGGACATCAAGTTCGACGCCGTCGCGAAGCACGCGGGCAGTTTCCGGGCGGAGTTTCATAAGCGCGCGAATGGCTAAGGTCGTGCCGCGTTTCGCGCGAGACTCAAACCAACGGCCAAGCAGTACCAGGGTCACGACAACGGCGGCGGCTTCAAAATAAAGATGCCCCCCGGTCGCATATTCAGGGTAGGCGACAAGGAACAGGCTGAAGAAGAATGCGGCGGACGTTCCGAGTGCCACCAACAGGTCCATGTTACCGGCGGCGGCGCGTACCGCTTTGAAGCCAGCAATATAAAAGCGCGCCCCGAAGAAGAACTGCACCGGCGCGGCCAGCGCAATCTCAACCCCGACCGGAAGAACAAATGGGATGCCGGCAAAACGCCAAATCATCTGGCCGAGCAACGGTGCCGTCAGAATCGCCGCAATAATGAGATAGATCAGCTCTTTTTTGGCTTTGCGGGCGGCGGCGGCTTCGGCCTGGGCCGCTGAATCGCGATCTCGCGAGCGCGCCTCCGCGCCGTATCCCGCCTTCTTAACCGCGGTGACCAGCTTTGCATTATCGACGACACCGCCGAGCGCGATGACCCGCGCGGTTTCATTGGCAAGATTGACTTCGACCTTTTCAACACCGGCAACCCGGTTAAGCACCTTTTCGACGCGGGCGACGCAGGTCGCGCATGTCATGCCGGTAATGTTGAGGGTGAACTCCCGTTCCGGAACCGAAAATCCGGTCTTCCGAATCCGTTCGGCGATGAGGTCGGGGCCAGTGACCTTCGGATCAAACAGAACTTCGGCCTGCTCAGAAGCGAGGTTGACCCGCGCGACTTCGACGCCGTTCTCTTTGTTGAGCCCTTTTTCGACCCGCGCGACACAGGACGCGCAGGTCATGCCTTCGATGGGCAGGATAATTCGCGACTGGTTATCGGACTGCGGGATGGGCTTAATTTCAGGCGTGACCGAATCCGGTGCCGCCACATCTTCTTTCGATGGTGGTTTTTCTGTCTGATCTAGTAATGCCATGGCATATATATAAACCTTCCCCTTACTGGAAGGTCAAGGTTTAACCTCTTGACGGGGCGCGGGTCGACTGATTTTCTGCGCCTCTGGCGGCACCACCAATCCCAATAATTGTGTTAACAATAGCCGCTAAGGGATTGAAATCATGTGTTTTGAAGTGATTGAGGGCCCATTGCTGCGGCACCATATGAGATTTAGACGACACAAATGAGTGATATCGACTTCAAAAATATTTTGCGGGAAATCGGCGCTGGCGAGCGGCTTTCGGTTGAGCGCGCCGAGGCAGCCTTCAACATCATGATGTCTGGTGAGGCGACGGACGCGCAGATTGGTGCCTTTTTGATGGCTCTCAGGCTTCGCGGCGAGACTGTCGACGAGATCACCGGCGGTGCGCTGACAATGCGGGCCAAGGCCGCACCGATCGATGCACCGGACGGCGCGATTGATACCTGCGGTACCGGCGGCGATGTGTCGGGTACCTACAATATCTCGACAGCGGCGAGTTTTGTGCTGGCTGGACTTGGTATTCCGGTCGCCAAACACGGCAATCGGGCGCTGACATCGAAATCCGGCGCGGCTGATGTTTTGGAAGCGCTCGGCGTCAATCTCGATGCCGATATGGCGCTGGTCGAAAAGGCGCTCTGGGATGTGAACATCTGTTTCATGATGGCACCCCGCCACCACAGCGCGGTGCGATTTGTTGGCCCGGCCCGAAAGGAACTCGGCACCCGGACGATCTTCAATCTGCTTGGGCCCCTCTCCAACCCGGCCGGCGCCAAACGTCAGTTGATTGGTGTTTTTGCCGAGGAATTTGTTGAACCACTCGCCCATGTTCTGAAAAACCTCGGATCGGAACGGGCGTGGATCGCGCACGGGTCGGACGGTCTTGATGAAATTACAACGACAGGCCCGACCAAGATCGCCGAACTGAAAGACGGAAACGTGCGTGTCTTCGATGTAACGCCGAGTGATGCTGGCCTTAAACTCGCCAAGTCTGAAGACCTCAAGGGCGGCGACGCCGCGACCAATGCCGCAGCCCTCAATGCCGTCCTGGACGGCCAACCCGGCGCCTACCGCGATATCGTCTGCCTCAATTCAGCCGCGGCCTTGATTGTCGCGGGTCGCGCCAACGATCTTCATACCGGCGCAACCATGGCCGGCGAATGCCTCGACAACGGCGATGCCCGCAAAGCGCTTGAAGGGTTGGTCGAGATTTCCAATAGCGCGCTCGCATGAGCGCCCGCTTCGGAGTCATCCGATGAGTGATGTTCTGCAAGAAATTTGCGACGCGAAACGAGACCATATCGCCGCTCGGAAGGCTGCGGTTTCGCTTAGAGAACTTGAATCGGCTGCGAAAGCTCAGGCGAGCCCGCGTGGATTCCGAAACGCACTCGATGCCCGTATGGAAACCGGTGGATTCGGGT
Source organism: Alphaproteobacteria bacterium (assembly GCA_029936875.1). Classification (GTDB taxonomy): domain Bacteria; phylum Pseudomonadota; class Alphaproteobacteria; order SHVP01; family SHVP01; genus JAPYRS01. The sequence goes on from JAPYRS010000113.1 coordinate 3,709, forward strand.
TGATCGCCGAAATCAAGAAAGCGTCGCCGAGCAAAGGCCTTATTCGTGCGGATTTTGATCCGCCAATGCTCGCAAAAGCGTACCAGACCGGCGGCGCTACATGTTTGTCGGTGCTGACCGATACGCCCTTTTTTCAGGGTGAAGACGCCTACCTCACGGCGGCACGCGATGCGGTCGCCCTGCCCGCGCTTCGCAAAGATTTCATGCTCGACACTTATCAGGTGTTTGAGGCACGCAGTCTCGGCGCCGATTGCATCTTGCTGATCCTCGCGGCGATCTCGGATGGAGCGGCCAAAGAACTCGAGGCCGCGGCGCTTGAACTCGGCATGGATGTTTTGATTGAGGTCCATAATCAGGCGGAGATGGACCGCGCACATAAGCTTAACTCGCGTTTGATTGGCATCAACAACCGCGATCTCAAAACGCTTAAAGTCGATCTCGCCAATACGGAAATGCTGGCGCCGATGGCCCCTGCAGGTTCGACCATAATTTGCGAAAGCGGGATAGGGTCTGCCGACGATCTTGTGCGCATGGCGAAAGCGGGCGTGAACTGTTTTTTGGTCGGCGAATCGCTGATGCGGCAAGACGATGTGGCGGCGGCGACCAGAGCGCTTCTATCAGGAGAGACACCTTCTTTAAAATCTCGAGACGCGGTTGAGGCCTGACATGAGCAAACTGACGCACCTTGATGAGGAAGGGCGGGCGCAAATGGTCGACGTCTCGGGCAAGGACGAGACCGAGCGTGTTGCGATTGCCGGCGCGACAATCACCATGCAGCCCGAAACGCTGAAACTGATAATCGACGGTGGCGTTAAGAAGGGCGATGTGCTGAGCGTTGCCCGGCTTGCCGGAATCATGGCGGCGAAAAAAACTGCTGACCTAATCCCGTTGTGTCATCCGCTCGCCCTTTCGCAAGTGACGGTGGATATCACCTGCGATGAGACGCAAAATGCCGTGGAGATTAGAGCAACCTGCCGCCTCACCGGCCGCACTGGCGTCGAAATGGAAGCGCTAACCGCAGCCTCGGTCGCGGCGCTGACGATTTACGATATGTGCAAGGCGGTCGATCGCGGCATGGTTATTGGTGACGTGCGCCTGCTGCACAAATCAGGCGGCAAGTCCGGTACTTATGACGCAGCTGATGCTGCGCCTAAATAATGGCTGAAGCCTCAATAGAATGACCAAATCACCTGGCCTGATGCCGGTTGCCGATGCGCTGGCCCGGATATTGGATTCGCTGACGGTGTTGGCGCCTGAAACGATCGCCATTTCAGAGGCGGACGGTCGCGTGCTGGCAACAGACGTGGTCAGCCGCGTGACCCAACCACCGAAGGCAATGTCGGCGATGGACGGTTACGCCGTTCGCGCAACGGACGTCGTAAATGTTCCAACGACGCTCACCCAGATCGGCGAAGCGCCTGCGGGCGGCGAATTTGACGGCGAAATCGGTGCCGGTGAATGCGTGCGGATCTTCACCGGTGGGCCGGTACCACGCGGTGCCGATGCCATCGTCATGCAGGAAGACACCGACGTCGCCAGCGCGACCATCACCATCAAGGAAAGTTCGGCGTCCGGGCGTTATATCCGCCCAGCCGGGCTCGACTTTGAGATTGGCCAGACCTTGTTGAGCAGGGGCACGCTGCTTGGTGCGCGCGAAGTCGGGCTGGCCGCCGCCGCCAATGTCCCGTGGCTTGATGTCACGCGAAAACCGCGTGTCGCCATGCTCGCCACCGGTGATGAAATTGTCCGACCCGGTGACCCGATTGGCGCCAATCAAATTGTTTCCTCAAACGGGATCGCGCTTGCCGCCCTGATCCGCGACGCCGGCGGCGAGCCGATTGATCTCGGCATTGCCGCCGATACGCGCGAATCCTTACTGGCGATGGTCGAAGGCGCGCGCGGAACCGATCTTCTGGTGACGATGGGCGGCGCATCTGTCGGGGACCACGATCTGATCCAGACCGTACTTGGTGAACGGGGATTGGAGATCGATTTCTGGCGGATCGCGATGCGCCCGGGAAAACCTCTGATGTTTGGCAAGATTGGCGAGACGCCGATGATTGGCCTTCCCGGTAACCCGGTGTCGTCGCTGGTTTGCGGGCTGGTGTTTCTCAAACCGGCGCTCGGCAAATTACTCGGCCGCGCCGATCCTGGTGAGGCAATTCGAACGGTGCGATTGGGCCGCGACCTTCCGGCCAATGATCGGCGACAGGACTATCTCCGGGCGAAACTGGACCTTGGCCCCGACGGCGAGAACGTTGCAATGGCGTTCGAGGCGCAGGACTCCAGCATGTTGCGCCTTTTGACTGAGGCAGACTGTCTGGTGATCCGCCCACCGCACGCGGAAGCCGCCAAAAAGGGCGATCTCGCGCACATGATCCCACTGCGATAGGTCAGATGGGGCGCTAAAAGTTATCCACAGGCATTGACGATTTAGGAGAACCTATGTAGAACATCTAGCGATGTTTTGCATTTGTTCACCCTGATAGGGCCGACGCTTGGCCCTATCAGGCCAACACTTGGGGATAAATCGCCATGCTGACCCGTAAACAGCACGAACTCCTTCTGTTTATTCGCGACCGCCTGGAAGCGGAAAGTGTCCCGCCTTCGTTCGACGAAATGAAGGACGCACTCGGTCTCAAATCCAAATCCGGCATCCATCGGCTGATTACTGCGTTGGAGGAGCGTGGATTTATTCGCCGCCTGCCGCACCGCGCGCGGGCGCTTGAAGTGATCCGGTTGCCGGAAGAATCGATACCGCAGGTAAAACCGGCCTTTGCGCCGAGCGTTATTGAAGGCCGATTTGGTCAGGCAAGGCCGGTTGGCAAGGCGCCGGAATCGAGCAGCGGTATTGTCGAACTCCCGCTCTACGGCAAGATCGCCGCCGGTATGCCGATTGAAGCGCTGAGCGATCCCGGCAGAACATACGAAGTCCCAGCGTCGATCATCGGTTCGGGCGATCATTACGCGCTCGAAGTCGAAGGCGATTCGATGATCGAAGCGGGCATCTTTGATGGCGACGTGGCCATCATCGCGCAAGGCGATAGCGCCGATAACGGCTCGGTCGTTGTGGCGCTAGTCGATGACGAAGAGGCAACGCTGAAGCGCCTCCGCCGTCGCGGCAATTCAGTGGCGCTCGAACCGGCCAACAAAAGCTACGAGACGCGGATCTTCCCGCCCGACCGGGTCAAAATTCAAGGCAAGCTCGTCGGCCTTGTGCGGAGTTATTGAGGGCGCCTTTTTCCCTAACGTCGACCGCGATTTCTTGTGTCCACCCAAGGCCTTAAGCCTCGATATTGAGCGCTTGTATCAACACGTATTTGGCCATTTTCAAGCCATAACGCGTGGGCACCTTCGCGCCAGACACTAAATCGATCAATCACCACGTGGGCCGACGGACAGCGTCCGCGCACCGGTTCTGCCGATAAAACGATATCGGCCCGTACGCAATTCTCTGCTAGCGCATCGAGGGCAAAAACCAGCGCCACCGTTTCGCCCTTGATTTCAGCGATACAGCCAAGCCCGTCGCAGGTTATTCCGGCATTGGCGCCATCGTTCTTGTTGATGCCTTGTGCCGGCTGAAGCCCGTAACGCCGCGCCCAGACATCAGCATCGAATGTATTGCTGCGGCCGCTGACAAACAGGTTTGTTTCAACACGCACGCCAAACTGCCCGGCGTCGCGGGAGATCAGCAGGTCGGGCGGCGGCACAAAGAAAAGCGGCATGAAGCCGAATACGAACGGAAATCAGATCACCCGGCATCAGACCTGAATCACCGATCCGGTCTGAAAGGCGAATTCGTTTTGGTGTGTTGAAGGGATCGAGACCGCGAATGGTGGCGTCCGCCAAAACGAAGCGCTGGCCGACGCGGCGCGTTTCAACATTGATGACTTTGCCGGTGACGGATGCACGGTTGATGTTTTTCTCAAGTACGGGTGCAGCGACCATCTCGGTGCGGATCGTCGCAATTCCAAAACCGGCACCGGCAATCGCAACGGCAAGGGCGATCAAGAAGAGCGGAAGGAATGCGCGCACCATTCGCGCGAAAATCGCCGCAGCGGCGAAAACTGCGAAGCCCGGCCAAAGCGCTGGCTCATACGGCAGCGCAAAATATAACCCGATGCCGATTGCAAAAACGACCGGCGTCCACAGGAACCAACGGCTGCGTTCAGCAACAAGGCTTGCCTCTAGCGAGAAAGTGAGGCGCTCAGCGCTAGCACCACCAAACGCGCGGCCTCTACCGACAGAGCGCTCGCCGCTCGGTGCGGTCATGTTTCCTCCCCAATGGAGGGCATATAATGGCATGCGACACACGCTGTTTGCCATGCTTGAGACGCGTTATTGGGGGCGCTGTAACGGCTCTCAGGATGTGCTACATACCCGGCGCCGTTGATATTCGCGGCCCCCGAGCCCTAACTGAAGCGGAACACCGTTAAAGATGACCGTTGTCACCCGATTTGCCCCCTCACCGACCGGCTTCCTCCATATCGGCGGGGCGCGGACGGCCTTATTCAATTGGTTATTTGCCCGCAACCAAGGTGGATCTTTCCGGCTTCGGATTGAGGATACCGACCAGAAGCGAAGCACCCCAGAGG
>JAPYRS010000114.1 GCA_029936875.1 Alphaproteobacteria bacterium
GGCCTGTGCCTGGGGATGGACTGTCATGGTTCCTCGTCAATCTTCTAGATGCGTTTCGAATTTAGCATCGAACAATCACCGACGTTGCGGCGAAATCCGATGTTAAAGAATTTGACTGAGAAACAATTTTGTCCGGTCGGATTGCGGGTTGTTGAAAAATTCGTCGGGCACATTTTCTTCGACGATTTGGCCGGCATCCATGAAAATCACCCGGTCGGCGACCTGGCTTGCAAATCCCATCTCGTGGGTAACAACAATCATTGTCATACCGGATTCGGCGAGATCGACCATCACATCGAGGACTTCCTTGATCATTTCTGGATCGAGCGCCGATGTCGGTTCATCAAACAACATGATGTTGGGGCGCATGCAGAGGCTTCGCGCAATGGCGACACGTTGCTGCTGACCACCAGAGAGTTGACCGGGATATTTATCGGCCTGTTCCGGGATCTTCACCCGTTCCAGATATTCCCGCGCCCACTCTTCCGCCTCTTTCTTTGGCGTTTTTCGCACCCAGATCGGACCGAGTGTGAGGTTCTCCAAAACCGTCAGATGCGGGAACAGATTGAACTGCTGAAATACCATGCCGACTTCGCGCCGGATTGCGTCGATGTTTTTCAGATCATGTGTGAGCTCAGTGCCATCGACAACGATTTTGCCTTCCTGATGGTCCTCCAGCCGATTGATGCAGCGAATGAGAGTCGATTTGCCGGAACCTGACGGCCCACAAATGACGATCTTTTCCTGCCGACCGACCTTTAGGTTGATGTCCCGCAATACGTGAAACGGACCAAACCATTTGTTGAGGCCGGTGATTTCGATCATCAGTCCATCACCGCCGTTGGACTCGCTGTTGCTCACGTCAGACATCAATCATTCCTAGCGGTTTTCTGTATCAAGCCGTTTTTCAAGCAGGCTCGAATAGCGTGACATCGAAAAACAAACGACGAAAAAGAACAGTGCAACGAAAACATAAGCCTCGGCCGATAACCCGAGCCAATCCGGATTCGACACCATTGATTTGCCAATGTTCAAAATGTCGAAAAGACCAATCACGATGACAAGCGTCGTATCTTTGAACAATCCGATAAACGTATTGACGATGCCGGGTATCGAGATTTTTAGCGCCTGCGGGAGAATGATCAAAGCCATCATCCTCCAGTAGCCAAGGCCGAGCGCCTGCGCTGCCTCATACTGGCCGCGCGGAATCGCCTGCAAGCCGCCGCGGATGACCTCTGCCATATAGGCCGATGAAAATGCAGTAACGACAACGATCACGCGAACGACAAGGTCAAAGCTGACATTAGGCGGCATAAAGATTGGCAACAGGATTGCCGCCGTAAAGAGAAGTGTAATCAGGGGAACGCCGCGGAATATTTCAATAAACGCGACCGACAGTATCCGAACGACCGGCATGTTCGACCGCCGACCCAGCGCAAGGACGATGCCGATTGGCAGAGAAAGAATAATCCCCGCAAGGCCAACCGTAATATTCAACATGAACCCGCCGAACTTATTGGTCGGAACAGATTCGAACCCAAAGCCCCCGACCAACAGGATCGTCGCGACGAACGGATAGGCGAGCGAGAACCAGCGGCCTATTTTTGCGCCCGGTACTTTGTCGAATAGAAGGGGAATGAGGGCCGGGATTAAAAGGAGCAGCGCAATATTGACGCGCCACCGCTGATCGGCCGGATAAAATCCATACAGAAACTGGTTGTAACGCTGATCAAGCCAGGCCCAGCAGGCGCCCTCACTGGTGCAAGCGAACCGATCATCGCCGGCGATATCCGCACTGAAAAAAGCCCAGTCCAACGCCGGCGGGATGATTATCCACAAAAGATAGAGCCCGATCAGCGTCAAAATTGAATTGAGCCAACTACTGAACAGGTTGCCTCGAACCCAGCCGAGTACGCCGGTCGTGGCTGGAGGCGGAGATCGTTCAGGCAGTAGATCCGCTTGCGAGCGGAAAAATGATTGATCGGTCATCGTTCCACCAGCGCTATGCGACGGTTGTACCAATTCATGAACGCAGACGTCATCAGGCTAAGGCTGAGGTAGACGAACATCCAAATGGCAACCACCTCGATCGCCTGACCACTTTGGTTCAGCACCGTGCCGCCAATTGAAACCAGATCCTGGTAGCCGATGGCCACCGCCAGTGATGAATTTTTTGTCAGATTCAGATACTGGCTCGTCAGCGGCGGGATGATGACGCGGAGCGCCTGCGGCAGAATGATTTTCCGCATCGTGAGATTTGACCGAAGTCCGATTGCAGACGCCGCCTCCGTCTGGCCCTTGCTCACGGAAAGAATGCCGGAGCGGACAATTTCCGAGATAAATGCGCCGGTATAAGTTGAGAGCGCAAACCACAGTGCGATCAGTTCCGGGGTGACGTTGAAACCACCGCGATAGTTAAACCGCGTCCGCTCCGGGATATCCCAATCGACTGGTGATCCGGTCAAAAAATAAACAATCAACGGCAGCCCTATGATCAGCCCGAGACCTGTCCATATTGCCGGGAAGGCTTCGCCGGTCTCATCCTGGCGACGCTTTGCCCACCGTCCAACAAGTATTGCGGCGACAAATCCCACAAGAATGGCAATCAGAACGTAACCGAACCCTTCTTCGAGGATCGGCGCAGGCATCCGAATGCCGCGATTATTAAGGAACGCGACATCACCTAGTGAAAGGCTGTCTCTCACCTTTGGGAGCCCAGTTAGGATCGTCCACCAGAAAATGATCTGCAAAAGGACGGGAACGTTGCGCGTGATTTCGACATAGACCGTAACCATTCGGCTAACGATCCAGTTGTTCGACAGGCGCAGAACACCAGCTGAAAATCCGATGATCGTGGCAGCAATAATGCCCATCGCGGAAACCAGCAGCGTATTGAGCAGACCGACAATTAACGCCCGCCCAAATGTCGACTGCGAGGTGTAGTTGATAAGTTTCTGGTTGATGTCAAAAAACGCGGGGTCGCCGACAAAATCAAATCCCACGTCGAGACCGCGGGCGTCGAGATTTGCAAGCGTGTTCGAAACCATAATGGCGATCAGAGCGGCGAGGCCAACAATCGTCAAAAGTTGAAAAATAGCGCTGCGCGCGCGTTCGTCCGTCCAGATGCGCCGCACCTGAAACGAACTACTTTCCGTCACCGCCATAAAAAATGTCTAAACAAAAATGGTACTGCGTTCGGAGAAAAACCGGGCCCGCCTATGTGACGGACCCGGTAATTTCGACTAACGCATTGGCGGGGCGTAGATAAGCCCACCGTTGGTGTACAGCGCGTTGACACCACGTTCGAGACCCAACGCAGTCCCGGTACCGAGATAGCGTTCAAAGATTTCACCGTAGTTGCCGCCGGCTTTGATTGCCGCAACAGCCCAGGTCTTGCTGAGGCCGAGCATTTCGCCTAACGAGCCTTCAGAACCGAGCATCCGGTTAATTTCCGGATTGTCGCTGCCACCTGCCAAGGAGGAAACGTTACCCTGTGTCACGCCAAGCTCTTCGGCGTTAATCAAGGCATTCAAGACCCAACGGGCAATATCGGCCCATTGGTCGTCACCGTGACGAACCAGCGGTCCAAGCGGCTCTTTGGAGATGATTTCCGGGAACACCATATGGGCGTCGCCATCTTCAAAGGTTGTCTTGGTGGCTGCGAGACCAGAAGCATCCGTCGTGTAGACATCGCAACGTTCTGCAAGGTACGCGATGCGTGCTTCTTCGTTGGTCTCGATCGGAACCGGCTCATAGGTCATGCCGTTGACGCGGAAGAAATCAGCAAGGTTCAACTCGGTGGTCGTGCCGGTCTGAATGCAAACCGATGCGCCGTCGAGTTCCGTTGCACTTTTGATTCCGAGCGACTTACGTCCGATGAAGCCCTGCCCGTCATAATAGGAAACGCCGATAAAGGTGAAGCCAAGATCGACATCGCGAGAAAACGTCCAGGTCGTGTTCCGCGAAAGAACATCGATTTCACCGGAAGCGAGCGCGGGGAATCGTTGTTGGCCAGTCAAGTTATGGTACTCAACCTTATCTGGGTCGCCGAGCACCGCGGCCGCAACTGCGCGGCAATAGGCGGCGTCAAAGCCAATCCAGTTTCCTGCATCGTCAGTGTAGGCAAAACCGGGTAGTCCGGTGTTGATGCCGCACTTCAGAACGCCAGCCGACTTCACGTCGTCGAGGGTTCCGGCATGTGCGGTAAACGAAAACAACGCGATCACAATCGCGCCTAGGAATGTCCAGGCAATTTTCATGGGTATCCTCCCTTATTCTTCAATTAACGAAATATACACGATTGGCTTGGAGTTTCAGCCCTTGGATTCACACGGTCCGAATCGGGATTCCGCTTGTTAAATATTATCGGTAAATTACAACAACTTATGGACCGATCCGGGAGAATAAATATAGCCCGTTTGGCGCCGAAATTTGCACAACCGTAAAACGATTCCGCCCCGAATTTGGCGCGACTTGCGCAATTCGCGCGGACCTATTATCGGGCGACGGCGTATCCCTGCATGCCGCGTGGATTGGCAGCCGCTTTGATCATCCCTTTGTTTCGACTGACTGCGGTAAGCCGGCCCTCTGACCAGAGCGGACCAACTTCAACATCGTGACCGCGCCGCCGCAGCGCCTCGATTGTTTCATTTTCATAGCGGCCTTCCATCACCATTCGGCCGGGCCGCGATCCGCGGGGATAAAATGAACTTGGAAAATGTTCGCTGTGGAATGACGGCGCGTCGATCGCTTCCTGCAAGTTGTAGCCGTGATCAACATGGCGAAGGAACGCACTCAGCTGCCATTGGTCCTGTTGATCGCCGCCCGGTGTCCCCATCGCGAGATACGCCTCGCCGTCACGCATCGCCATTGTTGGCGTCAACGTTGTGCGCGGGCGTTTGCCGGGTTCCAGACTGTTCGGCAATCCCTCTTTCAGCCAGAACATCTGTCCCCGCGTACCCAGCGGGAAGCCAAGCTCCGGAATAACCGGCGATGACTGAAGCCAGCCGCCGGAAGGGGTCGCACTGATCATATTGCCGAATTGATCGGTGACGTCGATATGGCAGGTATCGCCGCGAACAGGTGGTGCTGTTGCTGTGGTCGGGTCGCCCTCGCCCGCGCCCTCTTCGGACCCCACCGCATAGTCGGGTAATTCCGGTGCCCGGCCGCCGGGGCTGCCCGGTCGCAATTCGAGCGATGCCGTCTCGCCGATCAGATCGCGGCGGGCATCGTTGTATTCATCTGAAAGGAGGTCACCCAACGGCACGTCGGAGAAATCCGGATCGCCGTACCAGGCTTCGCGGTCGGCAAAGGCGAGTTTCGAAGATTCAACGATCGCATGGACAAAATCAGGCCCGGTTGGATCCATGGCGTTGACATTCATTCCTTTTAGAAGGGCCAGCTGTTGCAAGAAGACCGGCGATTGAGCCCAGGCGCTGGTCTTAAAGACTGAGTAGTTCCCATATTCGTAGGAAATCGAGTCTTCGAAACTCGCCTGCCAATTCGCGAGATCGTCCCCGGCGAGAACACCGCGGTGGCGCACGCCGGACGAATCCATCACTTCAGTATTCAGCGAAAACTTATCAATCGCATCGGCAACAAATCCGCGCGACCAGACTTCACGGGCGCGTTCAATCTGGGCAATCCGGTCGGACCCGGCTGCCTTCGCCTCAGCCAACACGCGCGCCCACGTCTCGGCGAGTTTCTTGTTGGCAAAAAGTGTTTCGAGGCGCGGCAGGTTCCCGTTCGGCATGTAGAGATCGCCGGATGTGGTCCACTCGTTTGCAAACAAGTCGCGAAGTGAATCGATGGCGCCGACAATGTTGGGTACTAGTGGCACGCCATTCTCTGCATAACCGAGTGCCCGTGAAAATATGTCTTCAAGCGGTAACGTGCCATAGTCACGCAGCAACAGCATCCATCCGTCAAAGACCCCGGGGACAACAGCCGCCAAAAGCCCGGTTCCGGGAATGACGTCGATGCCTTCCGAACGGTAATGCGCGATAGTTGCAGCCGCTGGCGCTGTCCCTTGCCCACAGAGAACCCGCACCCGTTTTTCGGCAGCGCTATAAAACAGGACCGGCGCATCACCGAGGGGACCGTTCAAGTGCGGCTCCGCCACCTGCAGCACCAGTGCGGCCGCAACGACTGCATCAAACGCGTTGCCACCCTGTTCAAGGATGGCCATGCCGGCAGCAGAGCCAAGCCAATGCGTGGACGCGACCGCGCCGAAGGTGCCAACCAATTCAGGCCGGGTCGTGAAAGAAAATTTGCTCACCGATCGTCCTTATCGTGACTTGGAGGAATAGGCGTTGCGACTATTTAGTGCCACTAAGACGCCTCGCCTTCCATCACCACCACTTTCAAGTCGCCGGCACCTTCCCGGAGTTTCTTGATTTCCTGATACTCCGGCGATTCCCACATCTCGCGAATTTTTTCGACCGAGGGATATTCTTCAATAACGATCCGCTCATTCGGATCAACATCGCCTTCCAGTATCAAGGCGGCTGCACCGCGAGCGAGATACTTCGCACCGTATAGCGGCACCAGTTTCGATACTGCCTCCCGGTAGCGGCCGAAGGCCTCCGGATCTGAAATTGTTCCGCGGACAATCATGTATGCTGGCATTTCGCCTTCCCCCGTGCGTTTACTCGGACCCGTTGCACCCCTTCATTGGTGGCATGAGCCAACTAAGTTGCTTATTGAATTCTCAAAAGGTACGTCAATCTTCTAGACCGTACCGGCCCGTCAACCAAGAACATCAGGACAGGTCGCCCTCAATTCACCGCCACCATCACGGAAATATCCTGTTTTGAACATGCCTTCTGACCGGCCGCCAAAGATAAAAACATCACTGTGGGTCCAGGCGCAGGTCCGGCAATGCGATGTCCAACTGATTCCGATCGCGATCCGCCACAAGGGCGATCCCGACTCCGGCGCCATCCTGCTCATATTATTGCGCCGCGAAGACGTTTGCGTCGTCATGCGGCGCACCACCGGAATGGAAGGGCCGCCGATCTGGGTGCCGGCCGGTGCCGGAACGATGGCTCATGCCGACGCCGACGGGTTCTGCGACCGCGAGATTGGCTATGACCGGGATTTGTGGATTATCGAAATTGAGGACTTTAACGAGCGTTATGTCCTCGATGGCCCCGTCGAACGGGTTTAAACCAAACCCAACGCAACCGCGGCCAATGGTGTTGGATTTTGGGAATCATGACAGGGAGCGCGTTTCACGGTATTGAATACCGACAATAATAGGGGAACGGCGGGGAATGGGGTGACCTGCCCGTTTGAATCGACCAAATCTCGCTAAGGGGGAGATGAAGATGGAAATTGAACTTCAGGGCGTGCTGATATTTGCCCACGTTTTGTTGTTCGGGTACTGGCTCGGCGCTGATCTCGGCGTTTTTTATTGCGACAGCCAGCTCACCCGGGACGACCTCACACTCGCTGAACGGCTTCGGGTCCGTAAAATCCGGCGCAAACTTGATATGGCGCCGCGAACAGCCGTTGCTGTGATCCTGCCAATCGGCTTCACGCTTGCCGTTCAATATGGTTCGCCAATCACCGGTGGTTGGCTCGCGCTGATCTGGATATCCAGCATGACCTGGCTCGCCAGCATCTGGTGGGTTCGCCTCACCGTCGATTCGCCGAACGCACGGCGAATTGAAAAAATTGACCGCGTGCTTTGGTATGTCGTCGCCATTCTCATGTTAGGCCTCGGCCTCTATGCGCTGTTCACCGGCGAAATCATCACCGAGACGTGGCTCGCGACCAAAATATTCCTTTATGGATTAATGGTCGTCAGTGCGATCTGGATCCTTGGTGCTGCTGACCGTTGGCCAGCAATATTTGCGATGGTTGAGGCGGGCGGCGAAGAAGCGGTTAAAGGCGAAATCCTGATGAAAAAGAACCGCATCAACTGCGGCAGCGCTGCCGGAACACTGTGGGCAATCGTCCTGCTGATCGGCTTTGTCGGCGCGACAAAACCTTTCTAAACCAATTCAAATCAAGTCGTGGGGCTCATCTAGTCGAAAAACGGGCCTCACGACTTTTTTGTGCCCATCACCGACAGTACTTATAGCGTCGCCGTGCCAAAGACGTTGCAGAGGCCCGATTCAACGGTAAACTGCGCCGGCGGGCCGCGCCAAAAGCGACACGCCTGAATAATCCGGTGGGGGGGCCGGCTATTTCCGAACTTCGCGAGTTCATACGCGTTAACGCCCATTCCCCGCCCGTTCCGAACCAATCGCCCATTCGCTTGATCAACCGGGTAATCGGGCATCGGCCAATAACAACCT
>JAPYRS010000115.1 GCA_029936875.1 Alphaproteobacteria bacterium
ATCAGAACCGTCTTATCGCGGTCGGCCCGGCTGCGGATACGCTGCGAAATTTCAGCGCCCTGGGCCCTGAATTCGCGGGCTTCGCGTTCCCGTTCCGATTTCATCCGGGCATAAATCGCCTGGCTGTTGGCATCCGGCAAGTCGGCCCGTTTGATCCGAAGATCAACCACCTGCATGCCAAGTGCCCGCGCTTCAGCGTCAACAACTCCGGTAATTTGCCGCATTAATACGCTGCGTTCTTCGGTCAGGACGGATGCGAGTGGGACCTCACCGAGGACCTCTCGAAGACTTGCCGTAACCAGCGCGCCAAGGCGTGCGCGCCCACCGCGTTCGGTTCCCACCGTCTGAAAGAATAACAACGGATCGATAATCCGGAACCGGGTAAACGAATCGACCACGAGGCGTTTTTGATCGGACGCAATGATCTCTTCGGCCGGGCCGTCATAGGCCAGAATGCGCTTGTTGATGCGAATGACGTTTTGGACGAACGGGATCTTGAAATTGAGACCCGGTTCCGTAATCACACGCCGCGGTTCACCAAACTGGAGAACCAGTACCTGTTCGGTCTGATGGACCGTAAACGCCGCGCTAAATCCGATAATGCCCAGCACCAGGATGATGACGCCGAGGATGGTCAGTGATCTGGTGCTCATTAGTTTGCCCCCCCGGAGGTGCTTCGCGTCAGTTCGTTGAGCGGCAGGTACGGCACCACACCACTGCCGCCGGCATCGCTGTCAATGATGACTTTATTCATGCCGGCAAAAACGGTTTCCATAGTTTCGAGATACATCCGCCGCGTGGTCACCGCCGGTGCCAGTTTGTATTCGCGGTAAATGGCGAGGAAGCGTTCGGCATCACCTTCGGCGCCGCGCACCGTTTGCTCGCGGTACGCACTTGCTTCCTGGATCAGCTGCTCCGCTTCGCCGCGGGCCCTTGGAATAATATCGTTGGCATAGGCTTCGGCTTCGTTCCGTTGCCGTTCAAGATCGGCGCGGGCGCGTTGCACATCGCGGAACGAATCGATCACCGCTGAAGGCGGATCGACCTTCTGCAGAATCACCTGCATCACCACAATCCCGGCACTGTAGCTGTCGAGAATTCCTTGCAGCAATGCCTTTGAATCCTGTTCAACAACCTTCCGCCCTTCGGCCAGCACCAGTTGAATCGGTGTGCGGCCAACTACTTCGCGCATCGCACTCTCGGACGCCGCTTTCAAAGTTGCACTCGGGTCTTGAACGTTGAAAAGAAATTCGCCGGCGTCTTTGACCTGCCACTGCACGACAAAATCGATATCGACGATGTTTTCATCGCCGGTCAGCATCAGGCTTTCTTCGGGTACATCGCGAATGGCGGCACCACGGCGCTGATCGGTGGCGGAGCGAAACCCGACCTCGGTAACATTGACGTTGCGCACGCTTGGCGTCAGCACCGATTCAATCGGACCCGGTAAATGATAGTTGAGGCCCGGCTGAGTTGTGCGCGTCCATTCGCCAAAACGAAGGACGACGCCCTGCTCATCAGGCTCGACCGTATAAAAGCCGCTCAGCAGCCATATGCCGACCAAGACAAGAAGAATAAGAAGGATCGCCTTTGGGCTTCGCGGACCGCTAGGCAGCACGCGCCGCATCCGGTCCTGGCCTTTCCGCAGCAGGTCTTCGAGGTCTGGCGACTGGCCTCTGCCACCGCCCTGACCGCCGCCCCACGGACCTCGCGGGCCGCCACCGCCGCCGTCATTTCCGCCACCACTCCCCTGGCCGCCGCCTCCACCTTGCCAGCCACCACCCTGATTGCTCCACGGCATCGGAATCCTACCTTTTCATTATTTAGAAGAACGCGAACGCGTATTCGCTGTTTTCCGGGTTATAAGACACCCAACGGCTCACGGCAACGCAAGACGCGGGAAATTCTAAGGTTTTCATATCGTTGTGAAGGAACGGGTTTCAAGGATGGCAGCCATTACCGAGGACGAAATCCTCAAAATTTTATCGCGGATTATTGACCCGGCGACCGGCAAGGACGTTGTTGCGCTGGGCATGATCGGCGGAATCCAGCTTCGGGACGGCAATGTCGCCTTTACCCTCGAAATCGACCCGAGCCAGTCTGAGGCCTACGAGCCGGTGCGGAAATCCTGCGAAGACGCGGTGTTTGCGGCCGACGGTGTGGCCTCGGTGACCGCCGTCATGACCGCCCATTCAGAACGCCATGCTGCAGCAGCGCCCGCCCAACCTTCTGCACCGGCAAGTGCACTAGGGAAGCCGGCTGGCCAAAAACCGGGCGGATCTCAATCGGCGCCAACCGCACAAATCCCCGGCATTCGGGCGATTGTCGCGGTCGCGTCCGGCAAGGGCGGGGTCGGTAAATCGACCACCGCCGTCAATCTCGCTTTTGCCCTCAAACAACAGGGCGTCCGGGTCGGGCTGCTCGATGCCGATGTTTACGGGCCGAGCCTGCCGCGCATGACCGGCCTTTCCGGCCCACCCGATTCAAAAGATGGAAAAATTATCGAACCGCTGGTGGCCCACGGCGTCCCCTGCATGTCGATTGGATTTCTGGTCCCTGACGACACGCCGACGATCTGGCGCGGGCCGATGGTGATGGGCGCGCTAGAGCAATTATTACGCGATGTGAACTGGGGCGAGCTCGATTTGCTGCTGGTCGACATGCCACCGGGCACCGGCGACGCCCAACTGACGATGGCCCAGCGGGTGCCGCTGACCGGATCTGTCATCGTTTCGACACCGCAGGATGTGGCGCTCAGCGATGTCCGCAAAGGCATCAACATGTTCAAGACCGTCAAGGTGCCGGTTTTCGGCATCATCGAGAACATGAGCTTTTATCTTTGTCCCCATTGCGGCGAGCGCAGCGAAATTTTCGGCCACGGCGGCGCACGGCAAACGGCAGAGGAACTCGGCACCGATTTCCTCGGTGAGATTCCACTGCACATTTCGATTCGGGAAACGTCCGATGCCGGGACGCCGATCGTCATCGCCCAACCGGATTCGGAATTCGCCAAGGCTTACTTTGACTTGGCCAAAATGGTCGCGCAAAAAACCACCGAAGCGCTCGCCGTGCAATCTGCCGCTGCGCCAAAAATTGTGATGGACTGATAGATGTCCAATGGTGACACGCTAAATGTCGGCGACACGCTTTACATGGTGCGGAACTGGGTCGATCCCGATAACGGCCAGCCGTTCAATAACTGGATCACCAAGAAGCATATCCCCGATGTGGTCGCCCTGATCGGTGTCGAATGGGCGCGCCGGATCGCGCTTGAGCAAACCGATGATCGCGGCTGGGCAAGCCACCTGCTGATTTACAAGTTTGAAAGTCGCGCGGCACTCGACGTCTATCTCGAAAGCGATGCCCGCACGGGATTTTGGGAAGAACTAAAACAGTTTGCCGATATTCACACCGGCGAACGCCTCTACGGCGAGATCGACTTTTCGTACCCTGCTTAGTCTAAGCGTCGAGCCAGTCGGTGAGCATTTTTGCAAACGCCGTGATCTCGTCGTCGCTGGCAAGCCCCTCAGGATTATCGCCGGGATGCTCCATCTTGGTGCAGCCAGGCACAAGTTCTGCGACTTTCTCAAAATTTTGATAAGGCACATCGTGACGGGCGCAGGTGACCAGCGTCGGCACGGTAATTTTCGGCAATTGCTGATCGGCCGGATAGAGCACCGCCGCCTGATAAGCGTAATGCGCCGTCCGCAACCCTTTTAGAATATCGACAACCCGGTCGTGCAGGACGTCGGCTGTCGGAAGGCCGGTCGGACGCCGGTGCTCCGGGTCGCGTTCGTAATAAGGCCAGAAAATGTGGCCGTCGCGAAGATTATTAAACACCGTGTTGAACTGCGTGCCGATGTGATCAATTTCCGGCGGCTTGCCTAACGACGCTGCATATTTTCGATTGGCGGCGCTGACGCCGGCGCTCATGCCATCAAGAATAAGTTTGCCGACCCGGTCGGGATGATTGAGCGAAATCTCGAGCGCAATACGCGCACCGGTGTGGGTGCCGTAGAGATCGATCTTTTCGACCTCCGTCCAGACGTTATTGATCGCCCGCCACGCGGCATCGGCGAAATACGCCATGTCCGGATCGTCGATGTTGGGCGCGTCTGAATCGCCCTGCCCGAGCGTGTCAGGAGCGATCACCGCCCGGCTTTCCCCAAGGCGGCGGATCAATCGGATCAGAGAGCGGGCCGAACCGGGCGAGCCATGAAACATCGCCACAGGCGGGTGCATGCTCCAGTTCGGGCCGGGGCCGGCAATGCGCACATGCATCTGGCCCTCATTGAGATCGACGAATTTACGGTGGATGGTCAAGCGTCGCGCCCGAGCTCGGCCATCAACTCGCGCCATTCGCGTTTTGATAGCCCGGAATTTTTCTGATCCACCTCTTCGCCGCCGAGCATGCGTTTAACGACATCCAATCCCTTGGCCGACAGCCCGATGCCGCCCATGCGGTAATCCATGAACGCGTCGTAAGTCAGCGGCAGCCACTTCTGTAATGATTCGAGCATGGCATCGGCGTAGACCCGAATTTCATATTGCGCGTGATCGTCCGCCCGCAAACTGAGGAAGTGCAAAAGATTGTGGAGATCGGTTTTCCAGTACCACTGGGTATAGAAATTGAGCGACAGATTCATGCGCGCCAGTTCACGTGCCAGCCCGTCGCGGGATTCGTCAACGGTTTCGCCGGCATCGTTGATGTTGAGCAGTTCCTGATAATGCGAGTACGCGCGTTCAGAATCTTCACGCAATAATTCCTGCACCCGTTTTGCCTCGTCACCGGTGAGCACCATGTCCCGGCCCTGGCGATTGGCCTGTGACTGCGCCGCCAGTTGATCGGGCGCGGGCACATAAAATTCGTTATCCAAAATCGAATAGCGCGCCGAATATTCGTTGACGTTGGCCGTGCGGTGCCGGATCCACTGGCGCGCAACAAAGATCGGCAGTTTGATGTGATACTTGATTTCGCACATCTCAAACGGCGTCGTGTGGCGGTGGCGGATCAGGTAATTGATTAATCCCCGGTCCTCGCTGACCTTCTTGGTGCCTTTTCCGTATGAGACGCGCGCCGCCTGCACGATGGCACCGTCATCGCCCATGTAGTCGATCACCCGGACGAAGCCGTGATCGAGAACCGGGTGCGCCTGGTACAAAATCTCTTCCAGCGCCGGCACCGTCGCCCGCCGTGTTTGGAAGGATTCGGCCCGCAATGCCTCGATTTCGGCTTGCTGATCGGCGCTGACATTGGGGGTCACGATTGGGGATTTATTCTTGGGGCTTTCGCCCATATTTACTCTCCGACACTGGTGGACCAGCAAAATAGCCGTTTGAGACCCCGCCCGCCAGCCAAACTGCCCTTTTTCCCCTCAATTTCGGACCTTCAGGGGCTTTTCCCGACCCCGGAACGAGCCTATATGTAAGGGGCTGGGCAACCAGCTATGGCGATAAACGTTGCACGGAATAAGCGTTACGGACCCGGGGGCAGTACCCGGCGCCTCCACCATAAACCCATTTGGGCTCCCAATTCGGCTTCGGCCCAATGGTGGGTCCCCTGATTGGAATATCAAAGTGGGCTTTTATGGGGGCGAAACAGGCTCGACGTGCGTAGTAAAGGTCCAATTTTCGCTCGGCAAGATCCCACCGTTACCGGGTCAAACACTACAGGTGCCAATGATAATGAAATGGCCCTCGCTGCTTAATTAAGGTCCTAGACCTGACGTAAGACAAGCGCGGCCCGGGGGGCGCCGGGCAACAGAAGCCCCCCACCTCTATTTGTTCGTGAACGCCGTTTTGGCCTGGCGATATTATTTATTTGGCAATGACGAAGTCATAATTTGGATCCGCCCGATGGTCGGCTGAGTAATTAATGGAAATGGCGCAAGGGCGCGCTAATATGTATCGAACACTGATGTCGCACTCCAATTTTAGGTTCGTTTCGCTGCACCCATGTCGGACTATCTAAATTACAAGGCCATGGTCGAGGACGCGCTGCGCGGTGTTGTCCGCACAGCATTGCTGCAGGTTGCTGAATCGGGCCTGCGCGCGAACCATCATCTCTATATTTCGTTCAGCACCGACCACCTGGGTGTCGTGGTCTCTGAATATTTGCACGGCAAATATCCCAATGAGATGACGATCGTCCTGCAGCACCAATATTGGGATCTTGAAATCGGTGACGATTTGTTCGACGTGACGCTCACCTTTAACAAAGTGCCGGAACGTTTGATTGTACCGTTTGCCGCCCTCACCGGGTTTGCCGACCCAGGTGTGCAGTTTGGTCTGCAATTTCAGGGCGACGGCGCCGCCAATATGGATGTGTCGCAACTTCCGACGGCATCAGCCGGGCTTGAGCCACTGGACCTGGAAGAACTCCGTGCCAATGCCGCGACCGATGAGACCGGTGAAAACGATGCCGATTCCGATAATGACGGTGAAGCGCCCGGCAGCAACGATGCTAACGTTGTCGCACTCGACCAGTTTCGAAAAAAATAGAACCACCCCAACGGGAAAATTCAATATGCCTGAGTCAGACTTTCAGGAAATGTTTCCGCTCGGGCCAGATCAAACCGAATACCGGCAGATCTCGTCCGACTTCGTCACCACTCACAATATTGGCGACCGCGAAATAATTGAAGTCGCGCCGGAAGCGCTGTCGATGCTCGCCGCCGAGGCGATGCGCGATATCGCACACCTGTTACGTCCCGGCCATCTGAAACAGCTCGCGCTAATTCTCGACGACCCTGAAGCCAGCGACAATGATCGCTTCGTCGCCTACGACTTACTCAAGAATGCCAATATCGCCGCCGGCATGGTGCTGCCCGGGTGCCAGGATACCGGCACGGCAATCGCCATTGGCTACCGCGGCCAAAATGTTTTCACCGATGGCAATGATGCCGCCCACATAAGCCACGGTATCGAAAAGACCTACACCGAAACCAATCTCCGCTATTCGCAGATGGCGCCGCTGTCGATGTTTGAAGAAGTGAATACCGGCACCAACCTTCCGGCCCAGATCGAGATTTATGCCGAACCCGGCGACGCCTACAAATTCCTGTTTCTCGCCAAGGGCGGCGGGTCCGCCAACAAGACGTTTCTATATCAGGAGACGCGAGCGATTCTTAATCCGGAATCGATGCTGAAGTTTCTCGATGAAAAAATCCGCACGCTCGGCACCGCCGCCTGCCCGCCGTACCACCTCGCGGTCGTCATTGGCGGCATGAGCGCGGAGTTCAACCTAAAAACCGTGAAACTCGCGAGCGCGCGCTATCTTGATTCGCTGCCGACGACCGGTAACGACAAGGGCCATGCCTTCCGCGATATCGAGTTCGAAAAAGAAGTCCACAAGCTCACCAACAACATGGGCATCGGCGCGCAATTCGGTGGAAAGTATTTTTGTCATGATGTCCGCGTGATCCGCCTGCCGCGCCATGGTGCGTCGCTGCCGGTTGGGATTGGCGTCTCGTGTTCAGCAGATCGCCAGATTCTTGGCAAGATCAACAAAGACGGCGTCTTCATCGAAAAACTGGAGACCAACCCGGCGCAGTATCTTCCAGAAATTGGCGAATCCGAACTTGGCGCCGAACCGGTTCAGGTTGATCTTAACCGGCCCATGAAAGAGGTGCTGGCGCAGCTTTCCGAATATCCCATCAAGACCAGGCTATCGCTGACCGGCACCATGGTCGTTGCCCGTGATTTGGCCCATGCGACATTGAAAGAAGCGCTCGACCGCGACGAGCCTCTACCTGATTATTTCAAGGACTACATGATCTATTACGCTGGCCCCGCGAAGACACCCAAAGGTTACGCTTCCGGATCATTCGGGCCGACCACGGCGGGGCGGATGGATTCGTATGTCGATCAATTCATGGCCGCCGGCGGCAGCATGATTTCCCTCGCCAAGGGCAATCGCTCAATGGCCGTGCGCGAAGCCTGCAAGACCCACCGCGGATTTTATCTCGGCTCAATTGGCGGGCCAGCCGCCCGGCTCGCGCTCGACTGCATAAAGAAAGTTGAAGTGCTGGCCTATCCGGAATTCGGCATGGAGGCGATCTGGAAGATCGATGTCGAAAATTTTCCCGCCTTTATCGTCATCGACGACAAGGGCGACGACTTCTTCGCCCACGTTTGAACGTTGCCTGAATCAGCATCAACTTCATGACGGTATTGCCCGACATCCTCGCCCATGGCCTCGATGTCATTATTTGCGGCAGCGCCGTCGGCACCGCTTCCAAAAAGGCAAAAGCCTATTACGCCGGACCGGGCAATCAGTTC
>JAPYRS010000116.1 GCA_029936875.1 Alphaproteobacteria bacterium
ACAATAATGCGCGCGCCCTCAACGTGGGCAGCGACACTAAAATTGCCGTCTTCGAGATCGGCGAAGGCCTCATCAACAATGGTGACGCCGCCGCCAGACGTTATTCGCGTCGCAATCTCGAGAACGTCCTTCGCCGCCAGCACACGGCCATCGGGATTGTTCGGGTTGCAGAGAACTGCGGCGGCACCTCTTAGATCAGATGGCGCCGATACCTCGGTGACCTTGGCGCCGGCAGCGGCCCAGGCCGGCGCATGTTCGCCGTATGTCGGCCCAAGAATGGTTACATCTTTTACTGCATAAACCTGCGCAATCAGGCCAATGAGGCTTTGGGTACCAGGCGCAGACGCAACCTGATCCGCTGATTTTGCGCCGTACGCCTCCGCCGCGACGCGCTCCAAACCCTGAATTTCTGCAGGCTCCGGCAATCGGGTGAACCGCGCCGCCGGCATTTCAGGCAACGGGTAGGGAATCGGATTGATCCCGGTCGAGAGGTCGATCCACGGTGCTGGCGTGTCCGGAAACAGCAGACGCGCTTCGGCCAAACTGCCGCCGTGCTCAATTGCCGCGTCGGGCCTCCCGTCTGGGGTCTCAGGGTGTTTCGTGTTAGCCATGGGGCTGCATATGGAATTTGATTTTCATTTACCGGTCGTTCTGGTCGCGCTGATTTTTGAGGCCGCGTTCGGCTATCCCGGGTGGATATACCGGCGTTTGGGCCATCCCGTCACCTGGGTGGGATACCTTATCGAACTGCTCGACAAGACCGGGAATATGGCGAGCATGCCCGAGAGCCGCCGCCGTCTCAATGGTGTGCTGGCGGCAATCGCCATTGTCATGATCACCGCAGCCACGGTCGCGGTCCTCCAGCGCCTCATATTGGACGGGCTGGAGGTCGTAACCGCCATTCTTGTGACCGGATTGATTGCCGGATCACTGCTCTCGCAGCGCAGCCTTTTCGCACATGTCCGGGCAGTCGCCGACGGTCTCGACCAGGGATTGCCGGAAGCAAGATCAGCAGTATCTGAAATCGCCGGACGCGACACCAACACACTTGATGAGGCCGGATGCGCGCGCGCCGCGGTCGAGAGCCTCGCCGAAAACTTTTCCGACGGCATCGTCGCGCCGGTGTTCTGGGGCGCTTTGTTCGGTTTGCCCGGCATGGCGATTTACAAGGCCATCAACACCGCCGACAGCATGATCGGGCATCAAAACGAACGCTATAAATCGTTTGGCTGGGCGACGGCAAAGCTTGATGACCTGGTCAATTTTCCGGGTGCCCGATTGGCGGCATTCTGGATTGTTATCGCCGCCTATCTGTCACCGAGCGCCAATGGTCAGGCGGCATGGACGACGGCGTTCCGCGATGCCGGAGAACACCGTTCACCAAATGCCGGTTGGCCTGAAGCGGCGATGGCCGGCGCGCTCGGACTTCAATTGGCCGGGCCGCGCACATACGACGGTGAGACGGTTGACGATGCCTGGATGGGAAGCGGTGATCCGAGCCTGGGCGCAGACGAAATCCGGCGCGCACTTCGCCTCTACCAGAATGCGTGCACTCTTCAGGTCGTCGCGATTGCTGGTCTCGCAGTCCTCATTTTGCTAAATGCATAAGCGCGTCGATATCTGAATATTCCTCAAGATGCGCGGCGAACGCATCCAACGTCTGTTCAATCCGGTCATCGTAATTGGCGATCTCGCTTTCGCCGCCCAACCTGCTGAGCCAAGCCGCCCGTTGCTGATCATCGCCAAAGAGACCGTGCAGGTAGGTGCCGGTAACGCGGCCATCTTTTGAAATCGCACCGTCGTGGCGACCATCTGCCAATGTGAAGGCCGGGCGCGCGGTATCATCACCCGACGTGTCACCGACATGCATTTCAAATCCGCGAACAGATGTGCCTGCGGCGTCCGTGCCGGTGACCTCGACGAGCTGTTTCTCCGGCGTTAGAATCGTTTCAACTTGGAGTATTCCAAGTCCGGCGACGGTATGCGGTTCGCCCTCAATTCCCTCGGGGTCGGCGATACGGTCCCCCAACATCTGATAGCCGCCGCAAATCCCGAGAACCAATCCGCCGCGGCGTTTGTGCGCCAGCAAATCAATATCCCAGCCCTGTTTCCGAAATTCATCAAGATCGGCAATGGTTGATTTTGAACCCGGCAGGATAATCAGATCGCAGGGGGCCGGGAGTGTTTCGCCGCGCGGCACCATGATCAGGTCAACATCCGGCTCTGCGCGCAGCGGATCAAAATCATCGAAGTTAGATATGCTCGGCAACATCGGCACAGCGATTCGGACATGGCCATCGTGGTTTCGTTGATTTACGCGCTCACGGAGGTCGAGGCCGTCTTCGTCCGGGAACACGGAGGCCTGATCAAAGTACGGAACGAGGCCGAGCGGCAGCCATCCGGTGCGATCCGCGATGAACCTCATGCCGTCGTCGAACAAAAAAAGATCGCCGCGCATTTTGTTGACCAGAAAACCGCCGATCATGTCGGCGTCCTCAGGTAAAACGACCGACTTGATGCCGACAAGGCTCGGAATGACGCCGCCCCGATCAATATCGCCGATCACCACCACCGGCACATTGGCGGCGCGCGCAAAACCCATATTGGCAATGTCGTTTTCGCGAAGATTGATTTCGGCGGCGCTTCCCGCCCCTTCGACCAAGACATAGTCAGCGTCGTTCTTCAGGCGCGAGAAACTCTCCAAAATTTCCGGCAGCAGCGCCGGTTTCATGGTCTGGTACTCGCGTGCCTTTGCGGTGCCGCGCATTTCGCCCCGGACAATGATCTGCGATCCATTTTCCGCCTGCGGTTTCAGCAGAACCGGATTCATATCGACCGTCGCAGCAACCCCGGCAGCCCGCGCCTGGAATGCCTGCGCCCGGCCGATTTCGCCTCCGCCAGCTGTGACGGCCGCGTTATTCGACATGTTTTGCGGCTTGAACGGGCGAACACTGTGGCCCCGGTTTTTCAGCGCGCGTGCAAAGCCCGCAACCAATAGTGACTTCCCGACGCTCGACCCCGTTCCCTGAAACATGATCGCTTTCGCCGCCATCAGAACTCGAATCCTTGCATTAGAATTCGATTCCCTCTTGGGCTTTCACGCCGTCAGCGAAATGATGTTTGATTTTCGTCATCTCGGTGACGAGATCGGCGGCTTCAATCAGTTCCGATTTTGCATTCCGCCCGGTAACAACAACATGAAGATCGCTTCGCCGGTTCGATAATTCCGTGACTACGTCCGAAAGCGATAAGTATTCGTAGCGAAGCGCGATGTTGAGTTCGTCCAATACGATTAGCGCGAGTTCTGGGTCGGCCATCAGCGCTTTGGCTTTGTCCCAGGCGGCAACGCAGGCGGCGATATCGCGCTCTTTATCCTGCGTCTCCCAGGTGAAGCCCTCGCCCATCGTGTGCCACTGAACAAGATCACCAAATTTTTCAAGAACACGCCGCTCGCCGGTATCCCACGCGCCTTTTATGAACTGGACGACAGCCGTCTTCCGCTCATATCCGACCATGCGCAACAACAGCCCGAAGGCGGCGGTTGATTTTCCCTTGCCGGGGCCCGTATGGACGATCAGCAACCCTTTTTCAATTTTCTTGGAGGCGACTTCCGCGTCCTGCACGGCTTTCCGTTTTTCCATCTTGGCGCGATGGCGGTCGGAATTCTTTGACGAAGGATCAGTCACGATGTCCGCACCGGTTTTATCGTCACGGGAATTCCCGCCGCCATCATGACAACACGGTCGGCACGTGCGGCGAGCCTTTGATTGAGGGCGCCTTGCGCATCCCTAAACTTTCGCGCCAGTGCATTTTCCGGAACGATGCCGTGGCCGACTTCATTCGTTACGACAACTGTATGCGCTTCCCGTCCATCAAACGACAAAATGAGAACCTCCAATGCGGCATCAATATCGCGATTCTCCATCATCAAGTTGGAGAGCCACAACGTCACGCAGTCAATCAGCACTGGCCTTGATTTGTTAATGCTCTCAAGGGCGGCCGCAAGGTCCAGTGGGGCTTCGATCGTTACCCATTCGGGGCCGCGCCGCGCCTGATGCTCCGCAATGCGCGCCTTCATTTCAGAATCGCCGCTGATCGCCGTCACCACGTAAAACCAGGGCGCCTGCTGGGCTTCGATCAGCGATTCCGCATGACGGCTTTTACCCGAACGCGCCCCGCCCAAGACCAAGGTGAAAAGGCCATCGGACATCAATTTACCATTGGAATATTGGGGCTATGCGCGGGGCCCATGTTCGTTTGACTCACCATGGTCGAAGTAATACTCAATAAGAGACGGTTCTTCCATATGGAAGTTTGAGGGAATGCGGTACGGATTTATCCAAAGCCGCAGCTGCCCCCGCAACTGTAAGCGAAGAGCGGCCTGTTATCGTGCCACTGGATCAGTTTTTTCCGGGAAGGCAACAGGCGGCGGACCATTCGCGAGCCAGGAGACCTGCCGTCCATTGTTTCCGCCAAGCTGTGCGGGGTGCGCCAGCAGAAGCGGAGCCGGAGGCCTATTGCTCCGGAATCCGGGACGGATGTCTCTGCCCCGGCCCTGCCGCACCCCTGATTAGTTGGCCAAAGTGCCAGAAACCGAAGGGGATTTTGTGGCCGACCGCGATCTAACCATTCTCTACATCTGCACGACCTGCAAAGTGACGGGCGAATCAAATTCGGAAGGCCACGTCCCGTCCGGGCAGCGCCTGTTTGAGCGGGTTCGGGACATTCATGCGCCCGATTCCGATGTTCCAGTCCAACCGATGGTTTGCCTCGCCAATTGCGATCAGGCCTGCAGCGCCGCCGTCTCCGCCCCGGGAAAGTGGTCGTTCATCCTCGGATTCCTCACGCCGGATCGTGCCGCCGATCTGCTCGAATATGGCCGCGCTTACGCAAACTCGGAAAAGGGCATTGTTCTCCGAAAAGAACGCCCCGAATCGCTGCGCCATTCGATCGTCGCGCGGATCCCATCCCCTGAATTATTTAAAAACGAGGCCGCGCAAGTTGAGCTTGTCGCCGGCCAACAGAAAGAAGAGGCCGCCGAATGACCGCCGCTGAAAAAATACCCGCGACAATCATCACCGGATTTCTCGGCGCCGGGAAAACAACGTTGGTCCGGCACATTCTCGAAAATGCCGGCGGTCGCCGCATCGCCATCATCGTCAACGAGTTTGGATCAGTCGGCATTGACGGCGACACGTTACGTGAATGCGGAATTGAAAATTGCGGCGACGGCGACATCGTCGAACTGGCGAACGGCTGCATCTGTTGCACTGTCGCCGAAGATTTTCTACCAACCATGGAAGCGCTATTAGAGCGGGACAACCCGCCTGAACATATCCTGATTGAAACGTCCGGCCTTGCGCTGCCCAAACCCCTGATCAAGGCGTTTGACTGGCCGGCGGTGCGGTCTCGGGTGACGATTGATGGGGTGGTTTCGGTGGTCGATGGGCCGGCAGCAGCAGGTGGGCAATTTGCCGACGATCCCGAAGCGGTCGCGGCCCAGCGTGCCGCCGATCCTTCTTTGGATCACGATAATCCGCTCGCCGAAGTGTTTGAAGATCAGTTGAATGCCGCCGACATGGTTATCGTCAACAAGCGGGATTTGATTAATGAAGACGTATTCATCCGCCTCAAAGGGGAAATCGAAGAACAAATTCCGCGTGCGGTAAAAATTGTCGCCGCCCGAAACGGCAAGGTTGATATCAGCGTACTGCTCGGCATGAACGCCACCGCAGAAGACGATATCGCGGCGCGGCCGTCGCATCACGACGCAATGGACGGCGAACACGAACACGATGACTTCGAAAGTTTTGTCGTTGATGTTCCCGAGATTGAATCCGCCGAAGAATTTGTCGCCCGGCTTCAGGCGGTTACTGAGGACCATAAAGTTTTGCGTATCAAGGGCTTTGCCGCTGTCCGAGGGAAGCCGATGCGGCTCGCGGTGCAAGGTGTCGGCGGGCGCTTTAATTATAATTTTGATCGGACTTGGCGGCCCAATGAGGCGCGCGCCGGGCAAATGGTTGTAATCGGCGAAACCGGCCTTGATGAGAAAGCCCTTACCGACGCGATCACCGGTTTAACGACGGCGGCCACCCCGCGCTAAAGCCATGCACCTTCTAATCCGGGAAACGCGATCGCTTGAGCAGGACGAGGAAGCGGTCGATCTCGACCAATCGCCAGCCGAGATCGTGTTTCTTTCATTCTCGGACAGCGACCTCGGCGCGGTGGCAAGCGCCTGGGAAAACGAAAGCGCGTCTCTTCCGGGGATGCGGCTTGCCAACCTCGCGCGGCTTCGCCACCCCATGTCGATCGATCTCTACGTCGAACAGGTCATCGAAAACGCCCGTTGCGTGATTGTCCGTCTACTCGGTGGGCTGGAATATTGGCGCTACGGCGCGGAAGAATTGAGCAAAA
Source organism: Alphaproteobacteria bacterium (assembly GCA_029936875.1). GTDB lineage: Bacteria > Pseudomonadota > Alphaproteobacteria > SHVP01 > SHVP01 > JAPYRS01. The sequence continues at coordinate 6,415 of JAPYRS010000116.1, forward strand.
CGTGCAGGCGCTTGAGTATTCCGCTGGTCTTGCTACCGGGCGACGAACACGACGACACACGCCTCTCAGACCTTTCCACGGTCGGCCCGGATGCACGCGCGCGGCTCTCAGATTTTCTGCGTGAAGGTGGACCGGCCAATACTGCTGACGCGCTCGAACTCGCCGCCCATCTTGCCGGGTTTGGCCCCGATCATGGCCGGACAGCGGCGGCGCTGCCACAGTTTGGACTGCAGGATTTTGGGCCGCGCCTTCCAGACCATCCGAATGCCGCGATCGTCTTTTACCGTTCCTATTTGCTTGCCGGAGACACCGCGCCCATTGCCGCGTTATCGAAAGAACTACGCGCACAAGGACTTGATACGCGGGCGATTTTTGTCTCATCCCTAAAAAACCCCGAGGCCGCCCGATTTGTTACTGAAACTTTGGAGGCATGGGCCCCGACCGTCGTCCTGAACGCGACCGGATTTTCCGCGCGCCTTGGCGACAGCCGTTCACCCCTCGATGCCGCCGGAGTACCCGTGCTTCAACTGGTGCTTGCCGGATCGGACCAAGTAGCGTGGCAGGAATCAAGTCGTGGGCTGTCACAGGCTGATCTCGCGATGCAGGTGGTATTGCCAGAACTGGACGGCAGGCTTTCAACGGCCGCGATCTCATTCAAGCAGGAGGCCAAACCGGTTGCCGGGCTTGAGTTTGCGAGATCGAACCATGCGCCGGTCGACTTTGGTATCGAAATGGCTGCCGCGCGGGCGGCTGCATGGGCCAATCTTGCCGGTACGTCCGCAGCCAAACGGCGGGTTGCGCTCATTCTGTCGGATTATCCGGGTACCGCCGGACAAGCCGCCCATGCGGTTGGCCTCGACGCGCTCGCCAGCACCGCAGAAATTCTCAACCGCCTAAGGGATTGCGGATATCAGGTCGGTGATGTGCCAGCGGCAGCGGGGTTTGCGAAATTATTGTGCGACGCCGCGCCGCAACCGTTTCTCTCGCTTAAAGAATACGAAGCTTTATTTTCAGACCTGCCTGAGGCCGCCCGCGTGCAAGTCACCGCGGCGTGGGGCGAACCGGATGCTGATCCCGCATTTCAAAATGGCGCCATGCATATGCGGTTCGTTCGACAGGGCAATTTCCTAATCGCCGTTCAGCCGGACCGGGGCGGACGACAGGACCGGAAAGCGAACTACCACGATCCGGATCTTCCGCCGCGGCACGGTTACATCGCCTTTTATCTCTGGCTGCAAAAATACGAAAATATCGATGCGATGATTCATCTCGGGACCCACGGCACCCTCGAATGGCTGCCCGGGAAAGCGGTCGCCCTCTCCGAATCCTGTTTTCCATTAATTCTTATGGGCGCAGTTCCGGTCATCTATCCGTTCATCGTCAATAATCCGGGCGAAGCGGCAGCCGCGAAACGCCGCCTCGGCGCGGTCACCATCGGTCACCTGACGCCGCCGCTGATGACTGCCGGTGTCCATGGTGCTTCTGCGGAACTTGAAAAACTGATCGACGAGTTTGCCGCCGCCGACGGACTTGATCGACGGCGGACGGCGTTGCTTCGCCGCGAAATTCTGCAGCGCGCAGAAACCGAAGGCATCCTAGAAGAAAGTGGCGCGACCGGAGACATGGATGATGACGACGCCCTGGCCCATCTCGACGCGCATCTTTGCGACGTAAAGGACATGCAAATTCGGGACGGCTTGCATATTTTTGGGTGTGCGCCGGAACAGACACGCCGGCGCCAACTGGAAGAGGCGCTGAAACTTTCCTGCCCCAGCATTGAACCGGAC
>JAPYRS010000117.1 GCA_029936875.1 Alphaproteobacteria bacterium
AACAAATCGCAAGATTTATATACACACGAACCCCAAAGACTGCGACGTATTATTGGTAATTGGTGAGCCCAATTCATCGAACAGCCTGCGTCTTGTCGAATCTGCTAATCGCGCCGGGAGCGGCTTCTCCACACTTGTACAGAACGCGTCAGAAATTCCCTGGCCGAAACTGGAGGGCGCAAAAATCGTTGGCATCAGCGCCGGCGCCTCCGCCCCCGAAAAGTTGGTCTTGGAAGTGTTGGGCGCGCTTTCAGACCGGTTCGTTACGCACGTGACCGAAGCATCGGTCGCCGAAGAAAACATTACATTCAAATTGCCCGCGTCCGTTCAGTCGTAGGCGGGGTGCCATGGCCGTTTACACTGAAATAACGGACTCCGACCTTGATCAATTCATGGCCGCCTACGATCTCGGCCGCGCCGTTTCCTGCAAGGGCATCGCCGAAGGAATCGAGAATACCAACTACCTGGTCCAGACCGAGGATCGCCGATTTATCCTGACGCTTTATGAGAAACGGGTTCACAAACAGGACCTCCCCTTTTTCCTCGGGTTGATGGCCCACCTGGCCGACAAAGGAATGCCGTGTGCGGTGCCGATTGCGGGCCGCGACGGAGAAAGCCTACGCGAATTGTGCGGTCGCCCGGCAGCGCTGGTAACGTTTCTAGACGGGGTGTGGCCGCGCAACCCAGGCCCGGTTCATTGTGATCATCTTGGCCGGGCAATGGCGCACATGCATCTTGCCGGAGACGATTTCGAGTTACAGCGTAAAAACGATTTATCGCTGGAAGGCTGGCAGGGATTATTCGACGTATGCGGCGCCAACGCCAATCGCCTTCAAAAAGGGCTCCGCACCAAGATCAGACACGAACTGAGCGCCCTTTCGGAAGTCTGGCCAAGTGACCTTCCTGCCGGCGTAATTCACGCTGACCTTTTTCCCGACAACGTATTTTTCCTCGATCAAAAGCTGAGCGGGTTGATTGATTTCTATTTTGCCTGCAACGACTTTCTCAGTTATGACCTCGCCGTCGCGCTGAATGCATGGTGCTTCAATCAAAAGGACGAACTCCTGCTTGAAAATGCCGCAGCCCTCATCGCCGGATACGGAACCGTGCGGGAAATCACCAGCGCCGAAATTTCGGCCCTGCCGATTCTTGCCCGCGGTGCGGCGCTGCGGTTCTTTTTGACACGCCTACAGGACTGGCCGGACGGGGGTTTGCGCGGTAAAGCCGAAACCAAGGAACCACTTCAATTCTGGCGTCGTCTTGAGGTCCACCGCGCGCTCAGCGGCGCCGGTGATTACGGATTGTCATGAGCGAAATTGATTCCGAATCGGCCGTCGAGATCTACACCGACGGCGCCTGTAGCGGCAACCCGGGCCCGGGCGGATGGGGCGCGTTATTGGTATACGGCGACCACGAAAAGGAACTCGCCGGCGGCGAAGACGCGACAACCAATAACCGGATGGAATTGATGGCGGCGATCCGTGCGCTTGAATCGCTCAACCGTCCGATTGCGGTTCGCCTTCACACCGATTCGACCTATGTCAAAAACGGCATCACCGAATGGTTGCCGAAATGGAAGAAGAATGGCTGGAAAACGGCAAACCGAAAGCCGGTCAAGAATGTCGATTTATGGCAGCAGCTGGAAGACGCGGTCGCGCGCCATTCCGTGTCCTGGCATTGGGTGAAGGGGCACGCGGGCCATCCCGAAAACGAACGCGCCGATGCACTGGCGCGGTCCGGTATTCCTTGGGATGGATCGTCCTGACCCGAGCAGAATCCTAGCCTCCGAATGAAAAAAGGCGGCAGGACAAAATGCCCCACCGCCCGTTTTATCGACGTTATTTCTGAATTAGCCGAGCTGGTCGAGAATGACTTCGGCTTTTGAAACTTCAAACGCACCGCCTTCTTCGATGTTCAGATTGGTGACGGTGCCGTCATCAACGATCATCGAAAAACGCTGGCCACGTGTGCCGAGGCCGAAGCCGCTCGCGTCGAGTTCAAGACCAAGCGCCTTGGCGAAATCACCGTTGCCGTCGGCCAGCATCACAACTTTGTCGCCGACATTGCGGTCTTTGCCCCAAGCATCCATGACGAAGGCGTCATTGACGGCCATGCAGGCAATCATGTCGACGCCTTTTGCCTTAATGGCATCGGCGTTGTCGACAAAACCCGGCAGATGCTGAACCGAACATGTCGGCGTGAATGCACCCGGAACGGAAAAAATTGCAACTTTCTTGCCGCCGAAGAGTTTCGTGGTCGTAATCGGTCCGGGGCCTTTTTCGCCCATCGTCATCATGGTCGCCTCGGGAATCTTGTCGCCTTCTTTAATTGTCATCTGAATATTTCCTGTCTCGCATCGGTTGGCATGGCACGGGCAATTTCCCCGCATTGAGGCAAATCGCCCCGCAAGATCGGCAATCTAAGCGTTTGCCGGGGTCATGGAAAGGCCCAGAGTGGGATCGTGCCAACCTAACAAATCCGCATTAACCCCAAGATGGAAGGGCTCTAGTTGGCGCTGAGGCCTACCGGCGAAAGCATTAGACGCCGCTCCACTGCGGCGCCCGAGCCAACAATTGTGAGGATGAGCGGTGCATCGGATGCGCCAATCGCCGCACCGGTAACCGGGGAGCGAAATCGCACCACCCGCCCATAACTGCTGAGTCTGACCTCGGGCCGCCGGAAATAGGTTCCACTTTGCCCTTCGACAAAAATATCGGCGTTGCGCCAGCGACTGTGCCCCGAAACATAGACCTCCAAAACGGGCGCCGAATCGATGGTGATCAGGCGAACATCGTTGATGACGATCCTTCCAATGTCTTCACGCGTCGGCACCATCGCGGCATAATCCGCAATGAGCGCCGCATGGCGCGTCGCGTCGGCATCACCGGGATCAAGATGAAGCGCGAATTCTTCATCGTGCAAAACGCAGATGTCTTTGCAGACGGCAAACGTGGCGCTCAGGTGAACCACCGCGGGTCGGGTCGGATCGATCACCGTCACGATCATCGGCAGGACAAGGTTTCCCAGATAAGCGATCGCTTCAAAACCGCCGAGATCGAGACGCTGCGGCGCCGGCCATGCGACATCGACGTGATCAACATTTTCAGACTTTGACCAGTCGAATTTTGGCGGGATCCCGGATTCACTTTTCGTCCGCCAATAGAAATGCCACTCGGAATCGAGATCGACCTGAAATCCAATTTGAATACGCCCGTCGCCACCTATCGAATCGACCGCGGATATCAGCCGGGCGCGGCTGTTATCGGCAACCACCCACGGCGATTCCGCGATTTTTTCGCCGGCCAAAACCGCGCCCGGGGAAAAGACCGAGGTGAGGGCAAAAGCCGAAACCACCGCGATCTTCAAATTAGAAAAACGCTGCGTGCGTGCCTGTCCCAGACGCCCCGCCTCCGGGCCAAATCCCGCGGCAATCTTGCGATGGAATTTATTCAGCAATTTCGATACGTCCTCTGGCCGCAGGTTTCGTAAAATATTTTGGTTAACAGCGGCGCATCTGATCGGCGCGCTGCTTGGTGTGGCACGGAATGCGCATAAGATACTTCACAGGCATTATATTTGGTTGGCACTAGGACCAAACCGGTTTCATAATGTCGTGATCGGGTCGCGAGCGAACGATTGAGCGAATACACAGATGAGTTACGGAAGATGAATGACAGCGACGGATATTTACAGGGCCAGCTCCTGATCGCCATGCCGAGCATGGGCGATCAACGATTTGACCGCACCGTGATCTATGTCGTGGTTCATTCGGCAGAGGGTGCGATGGGCCTCGTCCTTAATCGGCTGGTCGACCATATCAACTTTCCGGATCTGTTGGAGAACCTCGATATTGATCTGCCAATTCCGGCAAAACAAATTCGCGTGCACTTTGGCGGGCCGGTCGAATCGAGCCGGGGGTTTGTCCTCCACAGCGCCGATTACGAAAGTGAAACGACAATGGGTGTCGACGGCATCATCGGCCTGACGGCCTCGACCGACATACTGCGGGCGATCGCCCAAGGCACCGGGCCGCGTCACAGTCTTTTGGCGCTTGGTTATGCGGGATGGGCGCCGGGGCAATTGGACGATGAAATTCAGGCCAATGCGTGGCTGCATGCAGTAAGCAATCCGGACCTCGTATTCGGCAGCGATCTCGACGGCAAATGGACCGGCGCGGTGGCCAAACTCGGCATCGATGTAGGTTTGTTGTCCGGCGAAGCCGGACACGCGTGAGGTCAACTAAATTGCGCGACTTTTTCTAAGCCGACTTGACGAGGCGCACCGCGCCTTTTTTCACGTTTTGCGGACGCGGGTCGGTCGAAACCATGCCGAACAAAATGTGATCCTGCCAAACACCGTTGATGCAAAGAAATTCGCGCGCCGCACCTTCTTCGGTCAATCCGCATTTTTGTAATAACGTCCGGCTCGGAAGATTTGTTGGAACGCAGGCTGCCTCGAGCCGGTGTAGCCGAAGGCCTTCAAATACAAATCGAATTACCGCGGAAAGGGCATCCGTCATATAGCCCTGGCGCGTGAACGGCTCGCCGGTCCAATACCCGACCGAGCAGGATTGAGTGACGCCGCGGCGAATATTGCTGAGCGTAATGCCGGCGACCAGGGCGCCGTCTTCCCGCCGAAAAATAAAAAACGCGATACCCCGTTCGTCGCGCACATCGCGGGAGTAACGGCGAAGCCGCCGCCGGAACGCGGTCCGCGACAGCGCGTCTGTCGACCAGCTCGGCTCCCACGGCTCGAGAAAATTCCGGCTATCACCGCGAATTCTTGCCCAGGCGTCATAGTCACCCAGCTGCGGTAGACGCAGGATGACCTTTTCGCCGCGTAGCTCAGGCGATTCGGAGTTCGGCACGAGATTTCGCAGTAACGAGCTCATCGCGGGCTCCCCGTCAGGTTCGGATAAATCTTGCCTGAAATGCGTCGTAGTGTTCAAGTTTCGATAACGGACCCATCGCCGTCATCGTCGGCGTGGTCTGGCCAATTATTGACGAAGCGTAGGATTTCAGGGCCGCTGCGTCGACTTTATCGACACCCGCAATTATTTCTTCCTTCGGAATCAGGCGGTCATAAATCACCAATTGCCGGGCGAATTGTTCAATGCGCGCCTGTGGGCTCTCCATCGCCATCAGCAATCCCGCCTTCAATTGGGTCTTGGCGCGCTTGACCTCGTCCTCGCCGACATCGTCGGCAAGTTTCATCATTTCACCGGAAATGGCGGGCAGCAGGGCGGTCGTTTCTTCTTCGCCAGTCCCTGCGTAGATGCCAAACAGCCCGCCGTCGACGAACGATGAGGAGAATGAGTAGATCGCGTAGCAGAGGCCCTGCTTTTCGCGCACTTCCTGGAAAAGCCGGGACGACATGCCGCCGCCGAGAACCGCGCTGTAAACCTGCGAGGTATAAAACTCCGGATCGTGATAGGAGACGCCGTCAAACCCCGCCAGAAAGTGGACCTGTTCGAGATCGCGGGATTCGCGATATTCGCCGCCGGTATATTTTGCGTCTGGTCGCGTCGGCCCGGTCTCTGCCGAAATACCAGAGAAAAGCTTCTCGGCTTGCCGGACAAGGGCATCGTGATCGACGCGACCGGCCGCCGCCAGCACCATCGACGGGCCGCGGTAATGTTCAGCGAGATAGCCGCGGAGATCGTCAGCGCTAAAACCCTTCACCCGCTCTTCGGTCCCGAGAATGGAACGGCCAAGCGGCTGATCGGGGTATGCGGTTTCCTGAAAGCGGTCAAAAACAATGTCGTCGGGCGTATCCCGGGTCTGTCCAATTTCCTGCAGGACAACTGATTTTTCCCGCTCCATCTCGTCCTCGTCGAAGGTCGAGTTCTGCAGAATGTCGGCCAGAATATCGAGCGCGAGCGCGAGGTCGTCTTTCAGGATGCGGGCGTGAAATACCGTTTGTTCGCGGGACGTGTAGGCATTGAGATGGCCGCCGACATCTTCGATCTGTTCGGCGATATCGAGTGCCGAGCGATTTTCGGTGCCTTTGAAGGCCATGTGCTCGAGAAAGTGCGATATGCCGTTCAGCGATTCTTCTTCGTAGCGGGCGCCGGCATCAACCCAAACACCAACCCCGGCTGTCTCGAGATGGAGTGAGTCTTCCGTGATGATGCGAAGGCCGTTATCGAGCACCGTCAGAATTGGCTCAGACATCGTGGACGTCATGCGTTGCTCCGCTTGGCGATGTGGGCCTCAACTGCCGTAAGGTCGTTTGGCAATGTATCGAAGCGCTCCTCGCGTTGAAATAGATCGTTGAGGCGATCCGGCAATTTGGGCCGTGATCCGGTGGCATTTTCGACGGCATCGGAAAATTTTGCCGCGTCCGCCGTGCCCAAATAAACAAGCGGCGAAGCCGAGTCGCCGTGACAGGCCCGCCCGGCGGCGATGCCAACGGCGGTGTGAGGATCGATAAATTCACCGGCACGTTCCCACTCGGCTTTGATGGTCGCTTGGGTCTCGATTTCGCTCACGCTTTGTGCGGCAAATATTTTTTGCGCGTTGCTAAGTTGATCGGCGGTGACCGCAAATCCACCGTTGGTTTTTTGATCGTTCATCAGGCGAGATACCTCGTCACCATCGCGCCCACAGAGTTCAAACAACAGGCGTTCGAAATTGCTGGAGACCTGAATATCCATGCTCGGGCTTATCGTCGGCGTGACGCTGCCGGAACGGTATTCACCGCTATCAAAGAAGCGCGCAAGAATATCGTTACGGTTGGTGCCGACGTAAAGTCGATCGATCGGAAAACCCATTTCGCGAGCGACGAAACCTGCGAACACGTCACCAAAATTTCCGGTCGGTACGGCGAAACTTATACCGCGTTCCGGTGCGCCCACCTGCAGGCCAGCGGCCACGTAATAAACCACCTGTGCCATAACCCGCGCCCAGTTGATCGAGTTGACCGCGCCGAGGTGATGGGAATCCCGAAATTCCGTATCGTCGAACATCGCTTTCACCAACGCCTGACAATCATCGAAGGTACCAGCGACGGCGATGTTATGAACATTCGATTCAGACACCGTCGTCATTTGCCGACGCTGAACATTGGAGACGCGACCTTCCGGGTGCAGCATGAATATCTGCAACATTTCCCGTCCGCGGCAGGCTTCAATCGCCGCCGAACCGGTATCACCTGATGTCGCACCGACAATGGTGAGCGTGCCGCCGCAGCGTTTCAGAAAATAGTCGAACAACCGCCCGAGCAGCTGCAGTGCCAGATCCTTAAAGGCGAGTGTCGGCCCATGAAAAAGTTCGAGCAGCCATTGATTGTCGCCGAGTTGGCGAAGCGGCGTCACATCGGGGTGGCCGAAATCGGCGTAGGTCGCTTCAATCATCTCGCGAAGATCATCCGCCGGGACCGCGTCTCCAACAAACGGCGCAATCACGGCATAGGCGATCTCCGAGTAGGACTTGGCTTTGAGGGCAGCAAAATCGTGGCGCTGCCAGCGCGGCCAGGATTCCGGCACATAGAGGCCGCCGTCCCGCGCCAGGCCGGTCAGAACTACATCTTCAAATTCAAGAACCGGGGCGCTGCCCCGCGTGCTGATGTAGCGCATTTTGTCGGGCCGTTATTAAGTCTGACTCTCGATGTTGATATTGTCGCCTGATGTCATTCGCCATAAGCAACACGAGGCCGCGTAACCTAGCGGTGCCCACCCTCGTGCGCAAGGATGCGCAATGCCAAATGGTGCTCGATTTGCGCAGATATGGCGTCTATGGAGAAGTTCGAAAGTATCTCCAAAACAAGCAACAACCCTACCCAATGCCCCAAAATTGCCTGTGGATAAAATTGGGAAGAAACGGGGATAGATAAGGCGTTGTATCGTTATCCCTCGGTTGCTAAGTCCTGAGGGGCCTGACACGCCCATTCGACAACAAAGGCGATAGCCAAAGCGATGATTTCCAACTGATGTCCAACTCTGCCGACAGCCTGTTTCCCGATGACGCCCCTGAAGAGGCAGCGTTCACCACTGGTATCCTGCCGGCGCAGACGATCCGTGATT
>JAPYRS010000118.1 GCA_029936875.1 Alphaproteobacteria bacterium
GGGCGTGCCAGGGCAGAGTCGGAACGTTGAGGCCGAGTTCATCGGCAAGACCCTCAACAACCCGGAGCCCCTCATTACCCAGCGCCGCTAGGTTGCCAGCGGCACCGCCGAATTGAACGACCAACAACCGCGGGCGCAATTGGCGCAGACGAGTCGCGTCGCTTTGCAACGCGACACGCCAACCCGCAACCTCAAGACCAAAGGTTGTCGGGACAGCATTTTGGAATCGAGTGCGCGCCACCATCGGTGTCGCGCGGTGGTGCGCGGCGAGATCACCCAAGCTGGCAATCAAGTTGTCCAGCCGCTTCGCGAAAATGTCGACCGCGAGGCGAAGGCGTAAGACGAGCGCGGTATCGATGATGTCCTGACTCGTTGCACCCCAATGGACGTAATTTGCGGCGTCATCGCCCACAGCGGCGCGCAGCTGTTCAACAAGGGCAATGACAGGGACGCCAGCCGATTCTGCGCCGGCGCGCAATTCCGCCATGCTAGGCTCGAAGCTGGCAGCGGCACGTTCAATCGTTTCGGCGGCGACCGATGGAATAATGCCAAGGTGGCCTTCGACGCGGGCGAGCGCTGCTTCGACGGTAACCATTTCCCGGACTGCCGCTTCGTCGGAGAACAGCGTTGCCAACTCATTGTCCGACAATAGGTTCCCCGTGACACTCCCCATCGCTGATGCGTTGATCATGAATCGTCAGGCTTCGAAGAAAACAGTTTCGTCTTCACCCTGGAGATGGATGTCGAATCGGTAGGTGGGACCGTCTCCGCGCACAGCAACTAATGTTGGCCGCCGGGAGGCCTCAACGGAATCAAGCACGGTGTCGCTCGCATTTGCGGATTCTTCGTCGCTGAAATACAGGCGCGTAAATGTGTGGAGCAGCATGCCGCGAGCCATAAGGATGATACTGATGTGAGGCGCTTGTAAGGTGTTGCCAGGGCCCGGCACGGCACCTGGTTTGACGGTATCAAACCAGAAGCGGCCGTCAGGGTCGGTTGCGCACCGTCCGAACCCGGAAAACGTATGGTCCAATTCGATGTCCGCGCTGGTATCGACAGGATGGTTGTAGCGGCCACCGGCGTTCGCTTGCCAGATCTCAATCATAGCGTCGTTGACCGGGTTGCCTTCGCCGTCGAGGACACGCCCTTCGATCTTGATTGCCTCACCTTTTGTGTCTGCGCCTGCCAGTACGTTGCCGCAAATTCCGGCGCGGCCATATTCTTCAGGCGTTAGGCCGTAGGAAAAGTAGGGCCCGATGGTTTGCGACGCGGTTTGCTTCGCCATTCTTACGCCTCCCGCGGCGTTGCAGACGCTCCGCGAAGGACGATGTCCCATTGATAGCCAATCGCCCACTCCGGTTCGGTTGTTTCTAACGAAAACTCGGCGACGAGGCGCTGCCGGGCTTCGGCATCGGGCACACTGTGAAAGATCGGATCGATATCTAAAAGTGGATCACCCGGAAAGTACATTTGAGTTACCAGGCGGGTAACGAAGCTCGGTCCAAACAGCGAGTAATGAATATGGGCCGGGCGCCACCCATTGTGATGGTTGGGCCACGGATAGGCACCGGGGCGGAGTGTAGTGAAGCGGTAGCGGCCGTCGTCATCCGTGACGCATCGTCCCGCACCGAGGAAATTGGGATCGATAGGGGCGTCGTGCTGATCGGCAAAGTGGATGTATCGGCCAGCGGCATTGGCCTGCCAGATTTCGATCAGCGTATTAGGGAGGCCGTTCCCGTTTTCATCGAGCACGCGGCCCGCCACGATCATGCGCTCGCCGAGTGGTTCGCCGTCCTTAACGGCGTTCCTGGTCAGATCATCATCAAGTGGTGCCAGCGCCTCACTTCCGTACACGGGTCCAGTTAGTTCAGACAGCGTGTGGGTAAGGGGCTGGAGCGCATTTTTCGGCGAACGCAGCGCCGTCGACTTGTATTCCCCGTAGAGATAAGGCGGGTGAACGTCGCGGTCGAGCGCCCCATAGCTTTCAACCATTGCTACGTGCCTCCTTTGTCGTCATCGGCCATTGCGGCGTACGCCTCTTTTGCTACCGCAAATGCGCGGTTGGCCGCCGGTACGCCAGCGTATACAGCGACATGCAACAGCGTTTCCCTCACTTCTGCTGGGGTCGCTCCGGTGTTGGCCGTGGCGCGCACGTGCATGGCGACTTCGTCGGTGTGACCAGATGCAGCGAGAAGCGCGATGGTTAGGAGACTCCGCGTCGCCGGCGTCAGACCGGGTCGGTTCCAAACGCTGCCCCACGCGCCTTCCGTGATGAAACGCTGATAATCTTCGTCGAATTCGGTCGTTCCGGCGACGGCCGCGTCAACGTGCTCATCACCCAAAACCTGCCGCCGAACTTTCATTCCGTCGCGATAACTCTCGTCTGCCATATCCGACAACCTCTCTTTTTCAATCCAAAGACTAATCGGAAATCCTGTGCAAGCCAATTGGACCGGCGGGTCGGCTCCTATCCGCTGAGCAACCGGGGCAACGCCAATGTGATTGCAGGAAAAGCGATCAAGATGCCAATACGGATAAAGTCGGTCATCAAAAACGGTAAGACCCCGGCAAAGGTGTCACGCATTGGTACGCCGTCGGCCATCTTGTTGATGACGAACACGTTGAGGCCGACAGGCGGCGTTATGAGTCCGACTTCCACGACCATCAATGCGATGATCGAAAACCAGATTCGCAAATCATCGACGCTTGCGAATCCAAAATCGAGACCCAGGATGATCGGCCAGAAAATTGGCAGCAACAGGATAATCATGGACAGCGAATCCATCAGGCTGCCGAGAATGATAAAGACCAGAACCATGGCGAAAAGAATCAGAATTGGTGCCATATCGAGCGCCGAGATCGTTTCAACCAGGAATCGCGGCGTTCCGGCGAATGCGAGAAAGCTGTTAATCAGTCCTGCACCAAAAAGGATGATGAAGATCATTGCGCTGGTCGACGCCGTGCCCAAAAGCGAATCGACAATTCCCTTCCAGCGCATGCCGCCCTTAACGATTGCGATTAGTCCGGTACCAATGGCGCCAACGCCTGCCGCCTGGGTCGGCGTGAAGAGACCGGAGTAAATGCCGCCGATTACCAATACGAAAATCAGAAGGACCGGCCAAATCTCAAGAAAACTAATCAGACGTTGGCGCCAACTTGCGCGCGGTCCGGTCGGGCCACTTTTAGGCCAGATGCGGACATAGACCGCAATTGCCAGCATGTATCCAAATGCCGCCAATATTCCCGGAATGAGCGCCGCCTGAAACAGCGTGACGATATTGGCCTCGACGGCAATAGCGGCAATGACGAGAACGATGGAGGGCGGTATGAGGATGCCCAATGTACCACCGGCGGCGAGCGCCCCGGTTGCGAGCGCGCCCGAGTAGTTTTGCCGTTTGAGTTCCGGAAGCGACACCTGTCCCATTGTTGCTGCTGTCGCGAGGGAAGATCCGCAAATTGCCCCAAAACCAGCACAGCCACCGACCGCAGCCATGGCAACGCCGCCACGGCGATGACCGAGAAACGTTTCGGCCGATTTAAACAGCGCCGCCGAGAGCCCAGCCTTGCTGGCGAACTGCCCCATCAGCATGAACAACGGAATGATTGTGAAATTGAAGTCCAGGTAGAGGTAGAACATATCGTTTTTGAGGTAGTTGAGCGCGATCTTGGGCGAGGCGACAAAGAACAAACCGCCAAAACCGACCGCGATCATGGCGACGCCAATCGGAACACGCACGACTAGCAGCAACACCAAAACGGCGAAGCCGATTGCGCTGATTTCCAAGGGTCCCATTATCTCGGCCCTTCACCGCGGAAACTTTGCCATGCCGTGTACAACGACACAGCTACCAGAAGAGAAAGGCAAACCACTGCCAGTGGGAAACTCCACCAATAGGGAATTTTCAGAAGCGATGTCGTTTGCCCGCGCTCAAACATTTCGGTGCCGCCGATCGTCATGCGCCAGGCGATGACGGCAGCGAACGCGGCAAAAAGGAGCGCGCCAGTCGCGTCGAGAACCCCGCGGGTTCTGAACGATAGGTTGATTGTGAAAAGATCGACGATCACGTGACCCCGCACAAACTGACTGTAGGGCAGGAACAGGAACACCGAGATGACGAGACTGTATGAGATGATCTCGACATCACCCGGAAATGAGCTGCCGAGCAATTGCAGAGCGACGATGCTGTAGATGGTTACAAGTCCGCTGGCGACAAGGACAAGCCCGCCCGCGACCGCGAGCCATCGCGTCATGACAAAGAGAAACCGGCCCACAGGATCGGTGGGCCGGTCAGTATATTGCGTTTGCTCAGTCAATTTTCATCGACGCTGTAGAATCAGCAATTTTCAATTGGCGTATTTTGCCAGAAGACGCTTGGCCTTTTCGACCATCCCAGCAGCATCAAATTTCCCACTGTTTCCGGCAATCCAGGCAGCAACTGCTTTTTCACCAATGGCCTCGAATTCGGCCACAGCCGATGGACTGAGTTCGATGAATTCGTCGCCGTCATTACGAGCCATTTCCCGGCCTGGTCCTTCGACACCGACCCAGATCTCTCCCGCTTCTACCGAAAGGTTCCCGCCGGAGTTGTCGTCGATAATCTTCTTGAGATCTGCGGGCAGGCTCGCATAGCTGTCCTTGTTCATGGCGAGCAGGAACACCGCCGTATGGATGCGACCATCGTTCGGGAACGTTGTGATGTAACTGGTGAGTTCATGCACCTTAAAAGCCGGCGCAATCTCGAACGGGAGCATGACGGCTTCGACTGTGTGGCGTGACAACAATTCCGGGATCGCCGGGACAGGCGCCTGCACCGGGTTGGCGCCCGCAGCCTGTAGCCACAGTGTGCCGGTATTGCCCGGGGTGCGAATTGGCATTCCACGAAGATCCGCTGCTGAACGGATCGGTTTGGTTGACATTATGGCCTGGCCGGCATGGGTATGAAGGAGCAGTACCTTTACATCGTCAAACTCCTCTATCATCTCGTCGTTGTAGAATTCCCAGAGCGCTTGATTGGTGGCGACGGGGCCTGCAAATAAGCCCGGCAATTCAAACGTCTCTGATTTCGGAAAACGGCCGGGCGTGTAGGCAGGCAAAGTCCAGGCGAGATCCAAAGTGCCGTCGATAACTTTGTCGATCAGCGTGGCTGAACCTCCGCCGAGGCCATTTGCCGGAATAATTTCAATTTTGATTCGGCCACCGGATAGCTCTTGAATTTTTTCCGCCCAGGGAGCCAAAAAGAACCGGTGCGGTGCGGCAACCGGCGGTAATGGGTGGCTTAGCCGTAGCGTAAATTCTTGGGCATTCACGGTTCCAGCCGGAACCAGCAGCACACTGAAAACAACCGCCGCGATTGCGGCAAGCATTCCTTTTAGATACATCGCATCCTCCCCTATTTACTGTGTTTGCACAGCCTTGCTTTTCCACTGCCGCTTGCAGCGGCATGACGGCATTCGGGCCCCCAAAAGTTGCAAAGTCAAGCAATGATGGGTGACTGATGGTACTGGCTGAAAAGCTCCGCTGACCTTGAGTTGCAGCGCCGTTCTGGGCGCGGACGAAGGTTCAACGGGCAAGCTGACTATCTCAACTCTGCAACATATGGGGACCAAATACCCACATCGCAGGTTGTAAAGTTTCCGTTGCCGCGGTGGCGGACAATGTGGCGGCTGCTATAGTGAAAAATATTAGGGGAGGAAATCAAAATGATAGGCAAAATGTCGAAATGGCTCACTGTTGTGGCTGCCGCCGCAATCTTGGTGATGTCTCTAAATTCCGGTGTTAGCGCTCATGAACTCAAGGTCGGGGCTTCTGCGCCGAAGTCCGGCCCGCTTGTTGGCGGTGCCGTCGTAACTCATTGGCCGAACATCCGGCTATGGGTTGAACAAGTTAATGCTCGCGGCGGGCTCAAGCTTTCCGATGGAAGTCATAAGCTGAAACTAATTGAGCTCGACGACGCGACCAACCCCGGTACCGCAATCGCCAACCATGAACGGCTGGTGACCCAGGACAAAGTTGACATCCTGCTGGCTCCGTACGGGACCGGATTTAATCTTGCTACCGCGGCGATTTTCGATAAATACGGTTTTCCGCAGATCACTTCGACGGCGATAACCGATAAAATTCCTGATTTGACGAGCAGATTTCCCGGGATCTTCTTTACGCTTGGAACAACCACGGCTTTTAGTCAGGGACCCATCGACATTCTGACGAAAATGCGCGACGCCGGCGAAATCGGCAACCGCGTTGCCATGGTCAACGTTGCCGACGCGTTTGGCATCGAAATGGCCGTTGTTGCGCGAGACGAGCTTAAGAAGGCCGGCTTCGAAGTTGTGTACGATACCTCGTACCCGCTCGGGACTCAGGATCTCGCGCCCGTAATCAAAGGTGCCCAGGATTCCAAACCGGATGCCTTCCTCGCCTGGTCCTATCCGCCAGATACCTTCGGGCTAACAGAGCAGGCACAGATCGCCCAGTTCAACGTGGACTTCTTCTATACCGCCGTTGCAACGGCTTTCCCCGGGTTTGGTGGCAGGTTCGGAGCGGCAACTGAAGGTATTCTCGGGGCAGGCGGCATCAATCCCGGTAATGCAGCCATGCTGGACTACATAAAGGCGCACAAGGAATCTCAAAACGTAGCACCTGATTCGTGGGCCAGCGGAATGGTCTATGCAACCCTGCAAATTCTTGAGCAAGCGATAGAGGCGGTTGGGAAAATCGATAACCCGGCCATAATCAAATATATCGACACAAACTCGTTTGACACGGTTGTCGGTACGATCACGTTCAAGGATCAAAACAACGAGAAGTTTTGGACAGTTGGACAGTGGCAGGATGGAGTCTTTGTCGGCGTAAATTCCGAAGGACGCCCTGGTGCCCAAACGATTATTCCGAAAGCAACTTGGTAATAACACGCACGTTGTCACTGCGGCGCGGGGCAATTGCTCCGCGTCGTAATGCGTCTCTCAGTTAATTCTTTGTCCTAAGACCACGCCAAAATAAAACCACATGGATATCGTCGTAATCGGCCTATTGCTCGGCGGAACTTACGCGCTGATGGCTTTGGGGCTGCAGCTCCAATACGGCGTCGCCCGGATCATGAATTTGGCGACAGGTGAGGTTCTGGTCGCGGGATCGTTCGGCGCCTTCTGGTTTTATACGGCCGCCAATGTGAGTCCGTACTTTTCGCTCGTCGTGGTAATGCCTTTGGCGTTCGCCCTAAATTGGGCAATTTACAGGGTCGTTTTGCAGCCCCTGGTTTCCAGAGCCAAGTCTCGTGGCCATCATGACATCGATTCGATCCTCGCGACATTTGGACTTGCCTTCATCTTCGTTGGAGTGATGAGCGCAATATTTGGCGGTAATTTTTTCAACTACGCATATTTTGCTCGACCTTTTGAGATTTTCGGGAACTCCTACGGTCTCAATCGGATCGCGGCGTTCGGCGCGTCGGTCGTCCTCTGTGCGGCGCTCTATGTTTGGTTGACCAAAACCCGCATGGGGTTGAATTTGCGGGCGGTTGCCGTCAATCCGGGCGCGGCTGCATTAGTTGGAATTAACGTCGCCTGGGCGTCCGCGTTTGCTTTTGCGATGGGCGGGGCAGTGACGGCGGCAGGCGGCGCGGTCTTGAGTACGTTTCTCACGTTCGACGCCTCTATCGGCGTTCTTTTCACGCTCAAAGCACTTGTCATCGTCATCATGGGTGGTGTCGGCGATATTCGTGGCACCGTCGCGGCGGCATTCATTCTCGGGCTAGCAGAGACCACCGTCGCCTTTCTAATAGATCCGGGCCTCACGCTCGCTGCAACATATGTTTTGTTCATTCTAATTCTATTGTTGAAACCGGAAGGTCTCTTCGGGCGGCGGGCGGCATGACGCGCCGCGAGATTTATATTCTGACGGCTGCCATCCTACTTTTCGGCGCAGCCGCATTGTTGCCGGTAGTTGGGACGGGCTATTGGCTTTCTATTGGCATCACCATTGTTATGTACAC
>JAPYRS010000119.1 GCA_029936875.1 Alphaproteobacteria bacterium
GCTCTACACGCTTGCGGTAATCGGCGTCCTGGCGAGCGTCGTCGGCGCGTTTTATTACCTCCGCATCATCAAGGTGATGTATTTCGACGAACCTGCAGAACCGTTCGAGACCGGGGCCGCCTCTGAAATTAATTACATCCTCGCTGGATCCGGTGTGCTGACATTGTTGTTCTTTGTCTACCCGGCGCCATTGCTCGCCTGGACCGAGGCCGCAGCCGCAGTGCTGCTGCCCTGACCGGAACGCCGTTACTTAACGTGACAACCGACGGCCACCCGCCCGCCATTGCCACCCCCATTGCCATTGAGCGGTTCGAAAATATCCCGAGCACAAGCGATCTCGCCAAGAAACGTGCGGAAGACGGCGCACCGTCCTGGACCGCGATTGTTGCGAGTTCGCAAAGTGCCGGCCGGGGACAACATCAACGACACTGGGTTTCACCGCCGGGCAATCTCTATTGCTCGGTAATACTTCGACCCGAAACATCACCGGCTGAATCGGCTGAACTCTCGTTTGTCAGTGCGCTCGCGGCTTCGGACGTGCTTTCAGAACTTCTGCCTGAATCAGACGTTCGCCTCAAATGGCCAAACGATGTGCTGATTTCCGGAAAAAAGATTGCAGGGCTTCTATTGGAAGCGGGGCCCGCAGAGCCAAATGGTCTGGTGCCGTGGATCGTAATTGGCCTTGGGCTGAACATTTCGTCCTACCCCGAGGACATCGAATATCCGGTGACATCAATTCATGCGGAACGGAAGGGGTCTTACCCGTCGCCCGCCACCTTGCTTTCCGAATATCTCGATGCGCTTTCTCTTCGATTGGCCGAATGGCGGGAAGCGGGTTTCTCTGCCATCCGAACAGCTTGGCTCATCCGCGCGTACGGCCTTGGCGATACCGCCACCGTTCACCATGCAGACGGCGATATTCGCGGCATCTTTATTGATATCGATGAAAATGGCGGCTTCATCCTTGAAATGGAGGAAGGGAAAAGGCGCACGATCACCGGAGGCGCGATATACTTCGACTCAGGCCCCGGAAGCGGCGACCAGACGCACACCTCCATCGGAAGATGAAAACCCCATGTTACTGACGATTGACGCCGGCAATACCAACACCGTGTTCGCCCTCTACGAAGGCGAGACGCGACGTGGTCAATGGCGGATTTCTACTGACGGACAACGGACCGCCGATGAATATGCGGTTTGGCTTACCAACCTGATGGCGCTCGAGAGTCTAGAGGCGAAAGACATTGACGCCGCGATCATGGCGATTGTTGTGCCGCAGGCGACGTTCGATCTCACCCGGCTTTGCACAAAGTATTTCAACGCCGAACCGCTGATCGTTGGGCCTTCGCTTGATCTCGGCATTCGCATTGCCATCGCCAAACCGGAAGAGGTCGGCGCAGACCGGCTTGTGAACGCGGTGGCTGCGCATAAATTTTTTGGTGGTCCGGCCATCGTCATCGATTTTGGCACTTCCACCAACTTCGACATCATCGACGCAGACGGCGCCTATCTCGGTGGCATCCTTGCGCCCGGCGTGAACCTTAGCCTCGAGGCCTTGCACGTGGCGGCGGCGAAACTGCCGCACATTGCGGTCGAAAAACCGGCGACAGTCATCGGCGGCGGGACCATTCCGGCGATGCAGTCGGGAGTCTATTACGGCTATCTCGGATTAATCGAAGGGTTGGTTGCACGCACGATTGCGGAATTTGGTGCGCCGATGAAAGTAATCGCAACCGGCGGCCTCGCGTCGCTGTTTGCAGACGGTACCGAGACGATTGAAGAGGTCGATGCCGATCTCACGATGCGGGGTTTGCTCGAAATTTGGCGTCGAAATTCAGGCGCGGCCCAATGAGCAACCTGATGACCGAAGGCAGAGACGCATCCGAACTCGTTTTCATACCGCTCGGCGGCACCGGCGAGATTGGCATGAACCTCAATCTCTATGGGCTGGACGGCAAATGGATCATGGTCGATTGCGGCATTACCTTTGCCGAAGCCGCACTTCCCGGAATCGACATTCTAATGCCCGACCCGGCCTTCATTGAAGAGCGCGCGTCCGATCTGCTCGCCATCGTCCTCACCCACGCGCACGAAGATCATCTCGGCGCCGTTCACCATTTGTGGAAGCGGTTCCGTTGTCCGGTCTATGCGACGCCGTTTACGGCAGCGATGCTGCGCACCAAGCTCGACGAAGCGGGATTGCTGGCTCAGGTGCCGCTGCATGAAGTTGCATACGGCGAATCGATTAAACTCGGTCCGTTCGACGTTACCTACATCGGCATCACCCATTCCATTCCAGAGGGAAGCGCGCTCGCGATCCGCACGCCGGGAGGCACGATCCTCCACACTGGCGACTGGAAACTCGACGATGAACCACAGGTCGGCCAAGCCACTGACGAAGCGGCCTTCCGCGCAATCGGCGATGAGGGCGTGCTCGCAATGGTTTGCGATTCGACGAACGTCTTCAATGCCCATGCATCGGGATCGGAAGCAAGCGTCCGGAAAAGCTTGATGGAACTTGTCAAAGGTTGGGAAGGGCGCGTCGCGGTCACAACGTTTGCGTCAAACGTTGCCCGTATTGCCACGGTTGCCGCTGTCGCCAAGGCGCACGGACGCGAACTCGCGGTCATCGGGCGCTCGCTGTGGCGGGCAATTGAAGCGGCGCAATCTGTTGGGTATCTCCCTGAATTGCAAACGCTGTTAACGGCAGACGAAGCCGCATACCTGCCGCGCGATAAAACGATGTTGATTTGCACCGGTTGTCAGGGCGAACCGCGCGGTGCGATGGCCCGCATCGCCGCCCACGATCATCCCAATATCTCGCTCGAATCCGGTGACCTGGTGATCTTTTCGTCAAAAATCATTCCCGGCAACGAAGCTCCGATCGACCGCATGTGCAACAACCTTCTGGCAGACGGCATCGAGTTGATGACCGAGCAGGATCACCATGTCCATGTCTCCGGTCATCCCGGCAAGGCGGAGCTTGCAGAGCTTTATGATTGGCTAAAACCGGCGGTGTCGATCCCGGTTCACGGTGAAACGCGGCATTTGCTCGAGCACGCCACCTTTGCCGAATCGATCGGCATCAAATCGGCAATCCGCGCGCAAAATGGCAGTGTTGTGAGGCTATCACCGGGTCCGGTTGAAATCGTCGATCACGTCCCCACGGGACGCCTCGCGCTTGACGGCGAAACCCTCGTCGGCCTTGATTCAGACTCCATTCGCACCCGCAGACGGCTGATGCACAACGGTTTGATTGGCATTACCATAATTTTGGAGCCAAACGGCGATCTCGTGACCGAACCCCGCGTTCATGCCCACGGAATCGACTGGGAACAGGACACCACGGCAGATGAAAGGGTCGAGCAGACCCTGGCGGCGGCCCTTGAGGAGCTATCTGACAAAGCAATCCGGGACGATAGGTCGGTCGAGCAGCAGGTGCGGCGGACGATTAATCGTATTGTTCGCCCGGCAACCGGCAAAAAACCGCTCGTGAACGTCGATATCATCCGCCTGACCGGCGTTTATGAAAATGCTGGCGATGTGGGCATAGGTGGAGGCGGGCGATGATCGGCCGTCTCAATCACGTCGCCTTGGTCGTGCCAGACCTCGGCCAAGCGGCGGAACAATATCGCGGGATTTTGGGCTGCGACGTGTCAGACGAACTTGATCTCCCGGATAGCGGTGTCACCACCGTGTTCGTCAATCTACCCAATACCAAGATCGAATTACTGCATCCGTTCGGTGAAAACTCGCCAATTGCGAAGTTCCTTGAAAAAAACCCGGCTGGCGGCATTCATCACGTCTGTTATGAGGTGGCCGATATTATTGCGGCGCGAGACAAGTTGATTGGCGACGGCGCGCGGATACTTGGTTCCGGTGAACCGGCAACCGGAGCCCATGGAAAGCCGGTTCTTTTTCTTCACCCGAAGGACTTTTCCGGCACCCTCATCGAGTTGGAACAGGCTTAGATATGGGGGTTGTCACGGGCCTCGCGGTCTATTTTGTCATCTGGTGGTTGAGCCTTTTCATGGTCTTGCCATGGGGCGCGCATCGGCCCGACGCCGTGGAACCGGGAACCACCGAGAGCGCCCCCGACAAGCCGCGGATTTGGACCAAGTTCGCGGCGGCGACGTTGCTCGCCGCCGTTTTCTGGATCATCATTTTCGGTGTGATCGAACTCGAACTGATCGACGTGCGCAGTCTTTGAGACCAATCGCGCGTATGAAAAAATGCGCTTAAGCTACTGAATTTAAGGCAAAAAAAGAAGCAAGATCGAAACCTTGCTTCGCTTGAGCGGCGTGGCCTTTACGGCCAACAATCGCGGTTTTACTCACGTTATACTGCCACTTAAGAAGTATCCCTCCCCAAAACTCGGGTCCTAATTTCTTCGAACCTTGACCCTACTTTAGCGCCCGGATGTTAGGGGGGTAAATTCAATAAGTCACTTCAAATCTTTAAGAATCGACTGTTGACTTTCATTTTGTTGGGAGGCGCCGGACCCCGGAATTGCGGAGATATTGCATGAGAATTGCAAGGACCCTTGGCAACATGATCATCACCCCAAGATTGGCGCCTGCCGTCATTTTATTTGCATTAGCCGCGACGATGGCGGCCACAATGTCGGTCGTCGCACACGCTCAAAATGATTCGGATGAGCGGCCGGAACGGATCGTTGTTACTGAAAAAGAGTGCAAGAAACTCATTCGATTCATGCCGGGTGGTGACGTTGCCTACAAACCGGGCGTCGATGTGCACGGCAACAAAGTTGTTGGCGCCGATCTGCCGGGCACGCAGCGGATTCAACTGCCGGACGTGATCGCCATCGATATTACCGTCAACATATACGAACACCTGGGCATTACGCCGCCAACGAGATTGGGTGATTCCTCTGCGAAAATCGGCGTGGTGGAATTCAAACGCGGCAAGCTTACCTTCAACGGTCAATCCCTTGGAGACCCGGCTATGGAAGATGTGGTTGCGGTCTGCCGGGCAGAATTTGGCAAATAAACCGACCTCGGGCCCGGACCCAAGAAACGCCGTGGCCATTGCCAACCCCCAAGGCCCTAAATAAAGTACGCGCCGATCCGAATCACAATCCGAATTCCTGGCCAAAGGAAGTATTCGTGCGTCTTTCATCGTTTTATTTGCCGACCCTCAAGGAAGATCCGGCCGAAGCACAGATCGTCTCGCACCGCCTGATGCTCCGTTCAGGGCTAATCCGCCAGTCCAGCGCCGGGATTTATTCCTGGCTGCCGATGGGCTTTCGCGTGCTCCAGAAAATCGAGCAAATCGTCCGTGAAGAACAGGACGCCGCTGGTTTCCAGGAAATGCTGATGCCGACCATTCAACCGGCCGATCTCTGGCGGGAAAGTGGCCGCTATGAGGATTACGGCAGGGAGATGTTGCGCATTACCGATCGCCATGATCGCGACATGCTCTATGGGCCAACCAACGAAGAACAGATCACCGACATCATCCGGAAGTCGGTTCGCAGCTACAAAAATCTTCCGGTTCTGCTCTACCACATTCAATGGAAATTCCGCGACGAAGTGCGTCCCCGGTTTGGTGTGATGCGGAGCCGCGAATTTTTGATGAAAGACGCCTACAGCTTTGATCTCGATTACGAGTCGGCGCGCCGCTCTT
This sequence comes from Alphaproteobacteria bacterium, assembly GCA_029936875.1. Classification (GTDB taxonomy): domain Bacteria; phylum Pseudomonadota; class Alphaproteobacteria; order SHVP01; family SHVP01; genus JAPYRS01. The sequence continues at coordinate 5,647 of JAPYRS010000119.1, forward strand.
ACAACAAGATGTTTGTGGCCTACCTACGGACATTCGCGCGGCTTGGGCTGAAAGCGATTCCAATGGCCGCCGATACCGGGCCGATAGGCGGCGACCTTAGTCACGAATTTATTATTCTTGCCAAGACCGGCGAGAGCGAAGTGCATTGTCACCGCGCTTTGATTGAACTCGATGCCTTGAAGGCCAATGTCGACTATCAATCGGACCTGACAGAACTGATTGCGCAGTGGACTTCCGAATACGCGGCAACCGATGAAAAGCACGACGTGGCAGAGTTCGAAGCCCGTGTTGGCGCCGACGACCGTTTGACTGCACGCGGCATCGAGGTCGGTCACATCTTTTTCTTCGGCGACAAATATTCCAAAGCGATGGGTGCCGTCGTTAACGGTCCGGACGGAAATGACATCGCCCTGCAGATGGGATCATACGGCGTCGGCGTTTCCCGATTGATGGGCGCCATCATCGAAGCGAGCCACGATGACGACGGCATCATCTGGCCGGCTGCGGTGGCACCATTTGATGTTGGTGTTCTCAACCTCAAAGTTGGCGACGACAAATGCGACAAGGTGGCCGAAGACTTCTGCGCCTCGCTCAAAATTGCCGGAGTGGATGCGCTCTACGACGATACCGGCGATCGTGCCGGGGCCAAGTTCGCCAATATGGATTTGATCGGCCTGCCCAAACAGGTTGTTATCGGGCCGCGCGGATTAAAGAACGGTGTTGTCGAAATGAAGGACCGCGCCACTGGCAAGCGGTTCGAGCTGTCGCCTGAATCTGCGCTCTCATATTTAACCGGCTGACCGCATGTTCGGTGCCTTTGAATGGATGGTGGCCGGGCGCTATCTCAGGGCGCGCAGGGCTGAAGGATTCATCTCCGTCATCGCCGGATTTTCGTTATTCGGCATTGCGCTCGGCGTGGCGACACTCATCGTCGTGCTGTCCGTGATGAACGGATTTCGCGATGAATTGCTCGGCCGCATCCTCGGCATCAATGGCCATCTGATTGTTCAATCCGTATCCGGCCCGGTCCGAGAGTTTGACGATCTCGCCATCCGCATTCGCGGTGTCGACGGAGTCATCAGTGCGATTCCGATTATCGACGGCCAGGTTATGGCGACCGCCAATGGCACCGCCACCGGTGCCCTCGTGCGCGGTATCCGCATGACCGACCTCGCTGGTATGACCCTGGTTTCCGACAGCATCCGAGGCACGCCGCTCGCCGATATCGACTCCGACTCCGATGTCGTGATCGGCCGGGCACTTGCGCGCCGGCTCGAGCTCAGGGTGGGCGATTCTCTCACCCTCATCTCACCGGAAGGGACGGCAACGCCGTTTGGCACCGTGCCGCGCGCGCGCGCCTACCGTGTTGCCGCAACGTTCGAGATCGGCATGTTCGAATATGATTCGTCGTTCATCTTCATGCCTTTTCAGTCGGCGCAAATTTACTTCCGGATGGCGGACGGTGCCGGTGCCATTGAAGTGCGGATCGAAGACCCGGACGCGATTGATGCGGCGCGGGCAGCCATCCTGCCGCTCTCCGGGCCAATGCGCCTGACTGATTGGCAGCAGGTCAATTCGCATTATTTCACCGCCCTTCAGGTCGAGCGGAACGTGATGTTCCTGATTTTGACGTTGATCATTCTGGTTGCCGCCTTCAACATTATTTCGAGCCTGATCATGCTGGTGAAGGACAAGGGGCGGGACATCGCCATCTTGCGCACCATGGGAGCGACCCGCGGCATGGTCATGCGCATTTTCTTTATCGCCGGCGCCAGCATCGGCGTAATCGGAACATTTCTTGGTTTCGTCCTCGGCACGCTGTTCGCGTCCAATATCGAAACCATCCGCCAATGTTTGGAAGGTCTCACCGGCACAGACCTGTTTGCGGCCGAAATTTATTTTCTCTCGCAGCTTCCAGCCAAGGTTGATCCAGGTGAAGTCGCGATGGTGGTTTTGATGGGCCTCGGCCTGTCGTTGCTCGCGACAATTTATCCGTCGTGGCGAGCGGCGCGCCTCGATCCAGTTGAGGCGCTTCGCTATGAATGACGCGGCCAATACTCCCGGCGCCCCAGTCCTCGAACTGAAATCGGTGGTCCGTCGATTTAAGCAGGGCGGTGTAACCCTCGAGATATTGCGCGGTGCAAACCTCACTTTGTATGCCGGTGAAACGGTCGCGTTGCTCGGGCCCTCTGGATCCGGAAAATCGACACTTTTACAAATTGCCGGGTTGCTCGAATCACCGGACGCGGGCGAAGTAAAAATCGAAAATCGTGCTGCCGAAAAGCTCGGCGATGCAGAGCGCACGCGGCTTCGTCTTTCCACCCTCGGT
>JAPYRS010000120.1 GCA_029936875.1 Alphaproteobacteria bacterium
CCTCAAAACACTAAAACCGAAACCAGGTTGCCGTCGTCGCGGCAATAACATTGGCGGGTTGGCGGCCGCACATCGGTCCCACTGCCACTCATAGACAAAAATGGTGAATGGAATGTTGCCAGAAATAATTAGCGCGGAAATGTTGGTTTTCCGCACGTTCATTCGCCAAATTTTTCAGTATTCGGGACAGCACGAAACACGTCGAGCTGTATGGTTATTATGTTTTCCCAGCGCAATGACCGGTCCATCAACCTGAAGACCGGAGATTTCCCGCACCAGTTTTTTCAGCATCGCGCCGCGGAAATCAGAAAGCTGCATGGCGACGCCGACGAACGCCCCGTCACCGCCGGCAACGTGAGATTCGTAATAAAGATCGAGGTCATCGTGGTCAGTAAGAATGGCGAGGCCGTTGACGGTGATGCCGTTCGCCACGGCGAAATTCCGCGCCGTTGCCGGAGAGACGCCTTTGTTGTTGGGGCCGTCGCCTGACACATCAATGATGCGGCGGGTAGTCGGATAAGGGTTTTGGTTCATCAGGATGACCGCATCCTCGATCGCCGACCCAATCGAGGTGCCGTCGAGCAACATGCGGCGAAAGTGTGCGTTGGTGTAAATGGCCATCATGGCGGCGAGATCATCCGCGTTGGCGATGCGATGCCAATCGACCAGCAAATGTGAATTCCCGGCCCAGCCCATGATTGCAAACGCAACCGCGCCGTGAGTCCCGCCCTTAATTGCATTCATGACGTCTGCGTCGTTCAGGGCCGCGTAGATCCCCCTCACCTGCAACCAACCCTCCTTTTGGCTGGCTGTGCTGCCTGACAAATCGATGGCAATGACGATAGCCACGTCGACCGGCAATCGCGTTTGAGCGGACACCGGTGGCGCCGCAAACTGGGCGACGGAAATGAGGAGAGAAACCACGGCTAACGCCGCCGCCCGATGGCGCAGAGGCCCGGACGTCCACGAATGGCATACTCGCTTGCTTATCATTCACGGAATATTAGGAGTGATAAGACCGGGAAGCGATTCAAATTAGCGAGCGACGGCGCACATGGCGAGGCGTCAAGACGCAGAAGGTGCCTTAGCCACAAAAATCACGCCCGATTCCGCCTCAAGTTTGCTCTGATCGATGGTGACGAGGTTTAACCCGGCGGCGGCAATCGCGTCCTCCCAAAGGCCACGCGGAAACAATCCAACCGTATGGCGATCGTGTTCGATTCGGAGATCTTTTCCCGATTCCTCGATCATGATGACGTAATCGACAACTCCGATCGTCGCGGTGCTTTCGATATCGTGTGTCCATTCCAGGTATCGAACGGAATTGCCATTGGCATCGTCCTCGCCGCCCGACGTCGTGCCGGGCGTGAAGGTTTCAGTGATATCGTCTGGAATGAAAAGCGCGACGCCGCCTGGATCAGATGTGCTGCCGCCGTTTCAATTGTCGCCTTGAGGTCCACAACAGTCGTGATGTAATCGATGGCGTCATGAACCAGGACAATGTCGAATTCACGCGCGAGCCGAAGCGTTCGCATGTCGCCAACGAGGTGTTCGCATTCGGGGTTGATGGACCGGCTCAATTCCAGCATCGGTTCGGAAACGTCGGTTAGCGTGCAGGTGTATCGATCTTTCAGGTGGGACGCGTTGTTGCCGCCGCCGCTGCCAAGTTCGAGAAGTGTTTTTCCGGCGCGACCAAGCACCCCGTCGGCAAGGCCCGCGATCTGCGCCGCTTCGGACGCATAGTCCCGAGGATGCGTGACGAGGTGAAACCAGGGCGCCAATTCGTCGTACATGCGCATGAAATACCACCAGCTTCCGAGAGGGAACGGGACGAGTTTTGCCGATGGCGCGCATCAAAGGACCGGCGCCAAAGTTAGCGTACGCGTAAAAAATTGGGGCGAGTGAGGGGAATCGAACCCCCAACATCCAGCACCACAAGCTGGCGCTCTGCCGTTGAGCTACACCCGCCACTCCGCACCTTTTGAAGGATCGGCCCCGGCGCGTCAAGCGCCGCATATTGCAAAATTGTGGGCCTTCTGGCGCGAAAATTACCTGATCAAGTTTCTGGCCCGGCGCGCTCCAAGGCAACCAGGCGCCACATGTAGCGGGCAAGCGTCGATCGATGCGGCGCAAAGTGGGCTGCAGCGAGGCTTGGCTTACGCCGGCCGATCAGCCGCTTGAAGGTTCTCTGTACCGCGACGTCGCCTTCCGGCCAGATATCGGTCGAGCCACAGAAGAAAAGCGCGACCATGTCGCAGGTCCAGGGCCCAATCCCGTAAATTTCGCAGAGGTGCTTTTGCCGCGCCGCATCGTCCATGGCGCGCAGCGTTTTGGCATCGAGAAATCCAGCTTGGTCTGACTCCGCAATGGCGACCAGCGCTTTCGCCTTGGTACCGGATACACCGCAGGCGCGAAGCTCAGTCGTGCGGCGGGAGTCAAACAGGTCCGGGATTGCGGTCCCGGTCTCGGTGCCCAGAGTCTCGATCCGGCCCCAAATACTGCGCGCGGCCGGCACCGACAGCAGCTGACTGACAATCGTGCGGGAGAGAAAAAAACCAATCGGCTCCTTCGTCAATTTGCGAGACGGCAGTGGGCCGGCTGTCGCCAACGCATCGGCAAGCGGTTTCGACAGACCGGATGCGGTCTTTAGAAACTCGCGGTGCAGCGCTTCAGAGTCGATATTGATTTTTGCCATAATTTTAAAAATGTATTCGAGCGCTAGCGGCCATCGGCGGCGCCGTTGTCCATCTCCCCCGGCCCCCTAGCCCTCGCCTTTTGAAATCAAACCACGGATTTCAACGTCGCGCGGTGCAAATTTCCGTAACGCCACGTTCATGTATTTGAAAAGTTCAGGAAGGTCGGGCTCGCCGTCATCGCCGGTACTTTTGCGGAGCGCGTCCAGTATGCCGTGATAGAAATCGTGGCTCGCCTGCAGCAGCATCAGGGCCTGCGAATATTCGGCAACCAGCGGCGGTAATTCTGATTTTTCGGGCAAGGCGCCCTCCTATCTAGTGACGCGCTTTATTCAGATTTCACGACCCAAAGTGCTTGGAAAGCCGCGATAGCGCCTCATCCAGCGTTGCGTCTTCCTTACAGAAACAGAAACGCGCGAAATGTGCCGGTCCTCTGTCCCTATGGCCGCCATCCCTGTGCCCACTTTCCATGTAAAAGGCGCTGACCGGCACCGCGGTCACGCCCGCATCGATGGTGATGTGGCGGCAGAACTCCTCGTCGGAGCCGTTGAAGCCGAGGCCGCGAAAATCGGCATTCAAAAAGTAGGTCCCTTCGCATTCGGCGGTTTTGAAACCGATCTTTTCAAGTCCATCCCGCAGGCGATCCCGTTTCGCGGCCATATCGGAGGAAAGGCCCCGAAAGTACGCATCGTCCTTGCCAAGGCCGTAGGCAACGGCGCGCTGCAGGTTGGGCGGCGTGGTGAACGTCAGGAACTGATGCGCCTTGGCGATTGGCGCGAGTAAATCCGGCACGGCGGCTGCGTAGCCCACCTTCCAGCCGGTCAGCGAGAAGGTTTTCCCGGCCGAACCGATCTTGATGCTGCGTTCGCGCATGTCCGGCAGCGACATCAGCGGGATATGCCCCTCATCCGCAAAACAGATGTGCTCATAAACTTCGTCGCAGATGGCATAGGCGTCGTATTTCTTGATCAAACCGGCGACGATCTCGAGTTCAGCGCGGGTAAACACCTTGCCCGCCGGATTGAGCGGCGAATTGATCAGCACCGCCTTAGTGCGGCTACTGAACGCTTCCTCGATATTATCCGGCAGTTCCCAATTGGGTGGCTCGAGGCGGACCAGTTTTTCGGTGGCCCCGGCGCGCCGCACAATCGGAATGTAGGAATCGTAGAGCGGTTCAAACAGCACCACCTCGTCGCCCGGGTCGAGCAACCCAAACAGCGTTGCCGCCAGAACTTCGGTCGCGCCCGATCCGACAATAACCTCGCTCGGCCCATCGACGCCGAGATCGTAAAAATGATTGTAGTGGGCGGCGACCGCGTCGCGCAGTTCCGGCACCCCCATCATCGGCGGATACTGGTTCGGCGGGCCGTTAAGCGCCTCGTGGGCAACAGCGCGGACATCGTCGGGGCCATTCCCATCCGGGAACCCCTGCCCCAGATTGACCGAATTGTGCTCGTTGGCAAGCCGCGACATCACCTCGAAGACGGTGGTGCCAAAGGCGCCGAGGACGGTGTTGGAAGATTTCATCGAATCGAAGTGTCAGATTATTGCTTTCTTGATCGGTGCGCTATGTTAGCCGGGACCCGCCCGGTAATGAAATGAGACCAAGTGAGCCGATCGTATCGAATTTGAACTTGTGGCGATCAATAAGATCAGGGAACGCGGCTGTTGAGTAAATATCGTGCGACATAAAAATGCCTCCCGGCAGCATGTGCGACAGCGCGGCTTCATATTCAAATGTCATGCATTCGTAGGAATGTTCGCTGTCGTGCAGGAAAAAATCGATATCGCCGAGACGATCAAGAAGGCCGGGCAGAAGATCCTGGGTTGAGCTCTCGAGAATTTTCCAGTTACCGCGAAGTTGCTCCGGCACCAACCAGCCGGGGCGGCGCCCGGACGGGATAAGGGCGCGACTGTCAGGATGGTCATCCTTCGACTCTCCATCCCCGATAATCCCTGGCAAATCGATCGAATAGAGCTTCCCGATCCCGTTCAATGAGATTGCCTTGAGAATAAATGCGCTCGACAACCCGTTGGCGACCCCTGTCTCAACACAGATCGCGGGCCGGAGCGCCCCGGATGACGCCAAAAATCGCAAACGCTTCCTGAACAATCATCGCGCCGTGATAATGGCCGTCACCGCCGCTGGAATCGCCGCGCAAAAATGTGGATTCAAGCTCTCCGCTACTGGCTTCCATCACGGCAAGAAAGTCGTCGGTACCCAAATCGACGAGCAGACGATCATCGGCAATTATGTTTTCAAGTGTACCCAAACCCCAAACTCTCAAAGCGCAAACGAATTCCCAGCGATCAGAACCACCGCCTGACCCGCGTCTTATAGACACCGTATTCTTCGCCGAAACGTCTTAACAAATAGGGTTCTTCGCGGGCGATTGCGATATAGCGGACCAGAATCAGCGCCGGTAGCACGCCGACCGCGATCCACGGCCGGTCCAGCGCCATGCCGATGCCCGCCTGCAACACCCCTGCGGCGAGATAGATCGGATTACGGGAATACCGGAACGGCCCTGTCGTCACCAAAGTTTCGCTGCGCTGGCGCACATCAAGCGGCGTTTTGGCGCGCCAGAATTCGCCGATCGCCCGGTAGGCGAGGAAGACGCTAAAGACGATCAGGGCAAGACCGATAATCACGCCGAGCGTGCCGAGGCCATGCCGAAAGGACAGGATAAAAACCTGAGCGATTTCGGCGATGACGACCGTAAACAGGAAGAAAACAGGCGGTGGTATTTTGATGCCGGTGACATCGCGATCTTCAGCGTCGCGGACACCGCGGGCGGCGGCATCGGGGCTTTCATCGGCGCTGGGGTCGGAATCTTTCGGGGTCATACTCAACTGTCTTTGTTATGGGAACGAGAAGCGGCGCAGTTTAGTGGAACGTGAATTCGCGGCAAGCGCTGCCCGCGGTCAAATTTTGCGGCTATCTCCGGCGCCATAAAATCCGGGGCCGGCATTTGCCGCCTTCCCTGCCCCGTGGCATAAGGCATTCATGAAACTTGCAGGTGGAATGGCGCGGCTCGGCACAGAGTCCGCGTTCGATATATTGGCCCGCGCCGAGGCCCTGAAGGCCAAAGGCCGCGACATCATCAACCTCGGAATCGGTCAGCCCGATTTCCCAACACCGCCCAACATCGTCGAAGCGGCGCAAAAGGCGCTGGCCGACGGCCACCACGGCTATACGCCCGCGAACGGGATCTTGCCGCTACGTGAAGCCGTCGCTGAAGACATTGCGAAATATCGCAAAGCCACCATCAGTCCCGATCACGTGCTGATCCAGCCGGGCGGCAAGCCGACGATGTTTTTTGCGGTCCTCATGTTCGGTGAGCCGGGCGTCGAGATCATGTATCCCAATCCGGGATTTCCGATCTACGAATCGGTGATTAATTTCACCGGCGCAAAAGCGGTGCCGATCGGACTTCACGAATCGACCGGCTTTTCGTTTAACGCCGATGAGGTGCTCGCCCAGATCACCGACCGGACCCGGTTGATCATAATCAACAGCCCGGCCAATCCGACCGGCGGCATTGTTTCCGAGGCGGAACTCGACAAATTCGTCGCAGGTCTCGACAAGTGGCCCGACGTTGCCGTGCTGTCCGACGAAATATATTCGCGCATGCTTTATGACGGCTACGCGCATAAAACGATGCTCGATTACGAATCGATTCGCGATCGGCTGATTTTGCTTGATGGCTGGTCGAAGACCTACGCGATGACCGGTTGGCGATTGGGCTACAGCGTGTGGCCGGAAGAATTGATTGGCCACGCGACGCGCCTCGCGATTAACGATCACTCGTGTGTCTCGGCGGCGACGCAATGGGCCGGGATCGAAGCGTTGAAGGGTCCACAGGATGCAGCCGACGCGATGGTCAAAGCCTTCGATGAACGCCGCGGCATCATCGTTGATGAACTGAACGCACTGGAAGGTTTTAATTGTGTCACGCCACTCGGCGCGTTCTATGCCTTCCCCAATATCGCCGAGACAGGACGGACTTCACAGCAACTGCAGGACCTGATGCTCGACGAGGCCGGTGTCGCCACCGTATCCGGCACCAGTTTCGGTAGTTTCGGCGAGGGGTACGTGCGCTTTAGTTACGCCAATTCTGCTGAAAACATTCGCGAAGCCATGTCGCGAATCCGGGCGGTGCTTTAGGCGCATGGGGTCTACTTTCGGCTAGAGCCGCGCCATCGCCAGCACCAGACTTGCGCCGATCATTACCGTTCCAGTCAGCCGCAGCCGAATGCGATTGGCACCCTTTTGTCTGAACAATTCGCTGACCCGATGTGCGAGCGCCGCGTAACCCGCGGTCAAGCCCGCGGCAATAATCAGAAACGTCGTGCCTAGAATCAGGAACTGCGGCCCCGGCGCGCTGCCAAGATCAACAAAATGCGGAAAAAAAGCAGCATAGAAAAACAGGCTTTTTGGATTGGCGAGGGAAACGATAAACCCCTGCCAAAATAGATTTTGGCCTGATTTTATTTTGGTGGGGTCGGTGTCGACGGCTTTGCGGGACATCCACCAACTCAGGATGCCGAGGTACAGAAGATACACAACGCCGGCCCAGCGAATGACCTCAAACCATTGCGCGGCAAACAGCATAACGCTTGATAAACCGACGCTAAGCACGATGAGCTGAACCACCACAGCGACGCTGGCGCCGGCGACCGACATCAATGCCTTTCGGAGCCCCCAGGTGATGCTATGCGAAATTGTCAGCATCACGCTTGGACCCGGAAACAGGATCAGCGCGACCGTCGCCAGCACAAATGAAAAATAGGATTCGAAAGTCATTTTGGTTGCTCTGCCCTCGCCTTTTTATTCTTGGAAGGGCAGCTGCGGCGCTGCGGCATCACAGCATGATCTCATCGCTCATGTAGATCCACATCGTTTCAATTTTTCCATCGACGAAGTGGAAAAAGTTGCAGTTTTTTGCATGTTCTTCTTTGCCGTCCTGAGTGGTGCGGACAGCTTCAAACTGCGCTGCCACCCGTTGGCGGCTTTCGTCGACCAGGATTTCAATACCGTCATGGCTGACCGTCGGGTAGGTCGCGAAGAAACCTTCATACATGCCGCGAATTTCAGTATCACGCCCGGTAAAGGTCTGGTGTGCGGTCGGAAGAATGAGAGAGGCGTTGCCGTGAAACCCGGCAAGGACGCGGTCCAATTCCTTGGCGTCGACGGCGGCGAAATATCCGTTCATCGCGGCATCGTGTAATTCGTTGGCTGTCAGGTTCGCCATATAGGGTCCTCAAGTCGGTGAATG
>JAPYRS010000121.1 GCA_029936875.1 Alphaproteobacteria bacterium
ACTGCAAATATTTCACCGTCCCGCACCGGATAAATTTTCGAAACATCGGTGATCGTGACGTGCTCGTCGGTCATCAGGCGCTTGCCCCCACTTTTTCGGAGGCGGATCGAGTCGAGCCCACATCACCCACCATTTCGACAATTAGGTTTCCATGTGAATCGACCGTGACCGACTGTCCGGGAAGGATCAAGCAGGTTGTGTCGTATTGTTCGATGACGGCAGGACCAGCAAATGTCATTCCACCCGACAATCCAGTTCGGTCATATATTGGTGTGTCGACCCAGCCGAGCGGACCAATGTAGATTTCGCGTTGTGCGGTTTGCGCCGATTTCAGGTCGCCGCCGTTCGACATTGCTGCAAAAGGTTCGACCGGCAGCATTTTTCCAAGGCCAGCCACACGGACGTTCACCAGTTCAACCTGCTGCACACCGCGGTAGGCGTAGCCATAGGCCGAATCGTGCGCATCATGGAGGGCGTCGAACATCTCTGCCACAAGCGCCTCGTTGAATTCACCCTCGCCAACGAAGACCGTCAGTTCGGTGCGCATGCCGCGATATCGAAGATCGGCACTGCGGACAATACTGCGATTGCTTTCATCGAATCCCTGACGCGACAGCGCCTCAATCGCGCGCTTTTCCAACTGCATGAACTGGTCACGTATGCGCGCTATATCGGCGTCTGCTTCGCGCTGAATATCGGTATGGACAAAATCTTCGCGGACGTCCGAAACCAGCGCGCCGAGCGAACACCCGATGCCGGGTGACGGCGGAATTAGAACGCGAGGGATGTGCAATATCTCGCCGAGGCTGCAGCCGTGAAGCGGGCCAGCACCACCGGAGGCAACAAGACTGAACAGACGCGGGTCCCTGCCCTTTTGCACTGAGACCTGACGGATCGCGTCGGCCATATTCATTTCTCCGATCTCGATGATGCCGAAGGCAAGTTCAACCGGAGACAGGCCAATTTCTTTGCCGAGCCGCGCCAACGCGGCTTCCGAAAGACGTCGGTCGAGCATCACCGTGCCACCGGCCAGCGAGGTCGAAAGGCGGCCAAGGAACAGATTGGCATCGGTGATCGTCGGCTCCATTCCGCCGCCGCCATAACAGGCAGGCCCTGGATCGGCACCGGCGCTTTTCGGGCCAACCCGAAGCCGGTCGCCCGGTGCGAGCCACGCCAGTGACCCGCCGCCAGCACCCACCGATATGACGTCGATTGACGGCGCCCGAACCGGATAAACATCGATTTCGGTTTCGGAGACGAGCGCCGGAAAGCCGCCTTCGACGAGGCTCACATCGGTAGAGGTGCCGCCCATATCAAAGGTGATCAGGTCGTTATAGCCCGCGTTTCGGCCAAGCCATGCGGAGCCAACCACGGCGGCGGCAGGCCCGGACAGCGCCGTATACACTGGATTTTCAATTGCGAAATCTGCCCGGCTGGCACCACCTGCCGACTTCATGACGTAGAGCGGCGCATCCACACCAAGGTCTCCGAGGTGGGTCTGCAATTCACGCACGTATTGGCCGAGGATCGGCATTAGCAGCGCGTTCATGGAAGTTGTCACGGCGCGTTCATATTCGCGGTATTCCGGCAGCGTTTCGCTCGAGATCGCAACGAAACAATCCGGAAACTCTTCCTTGAAAATGTCACGGGCGCGGCGTTCGTGATCGCCCGACGCATAAGCATTGATAAAACAGATCGCGACCGTACCGATGTCGTTATCGCGGTACCAACGTGCCGCCTCGCGGCATTCGGTGTCATCGAACGGCGTCATCACGCCGCCTTTTGAATCGAGACGCTCGGTAATTTCGCGAACGTTTTTGAGCGGCACAATCCGCGGCGGTTTGACCCAAACGTAGATCGAGCCGCGCTCACCCGGCACGGTTTGCCGCGCCAATTCCAGAATGTGACGAAAGCCTTTTGTCGTGAGCAGCCCGATGTCGGGAAAGTTTCGCTGCAGGATCGCATTTACCGCGACAGTGGTGCCGTGAAGAATGGTTTCAATGTCGCTCGCCGGAATGCCGCGATCATTAATCAGCGCCTCGACGGCATTTCGAAACCCGATATCCGGGTTCTGCGGCGTGCTTGGCACCTTGATGATTTCGACATCGCCGGCATCGTTGATCGCCAGCAAATCCGTGAACGTTCCGCCTGAATCAATTCCGACCCGGTAGCCCATCAGGCAGCCTCCCCAATCGCCGGCTCAACAAAACACTCGGCGGCAAACAACTCTTCAAGCTCAACACGACGCGTAGCCAATCCCTGCTCCTCTGAAATCTGTGTAATCGTTTCCAACACTTTCCGGTTGGCGTCGATGCCGTAGGCGAACGGATCTTCGCCGCCGAAAACCTCATCAATTTCTTCAAGATCCGCAGTCAGCCAGGGCAGGCCAACCGCGAGCGGGCCAGTAACAAGGAGGCGCGCCTTGCTGAGCCGCTTTGCCTTTTCGTAGGCCTCATAAATGCTGACGGTGATCCACGGATCACGCTCGTAGAGTTCGCGCCGCAGCACAACCGTGTGCATGATCGGGAAAATACCAGTGCGGCGGAAATAATCCTGCTCCGCCTTTCGGTAATCTGGAAACATTCGCTCGACCCTATCATCACCAGCGATTAGCGCGGCCGGGCGGACCGGCGATATCAGCGCATCGATGTCGCCTTTTTCAAGCATCTCTTCGAGATGACGGTCCTCGGGGATTTCCTGAAGGTTGATATCGGCGGGAAGCGAAAGGTCGGTGCGTTCGACAAACCCGGGTTTGTTCATGCCACCGGTGAACCATTGCAGCTCGCGCGGGTGTACGCCGAAGTCGTGCTGAATGAGGGCACGAATCCAGAGTGCCGCTGTCATTTGATAGTGCGGTACGCCAATTTTCTTGCCGCGCAGATCGGCCGGGCTGTTGATGCTGGCGCCTGTATTGATGAACAGATATCCGTGGCGAAAGTTTCGCGACGGGAAAACCGGGATGCCGACAAACCGCTTTTCGCCGCGCGCGACCAGGGCAACGTAGGTCGACATCGACATTTCTGCGATATCAAATTCGGCATGCTGAACCATGCGCCGGAAAAGATCCTGCAGCGGAACAACGATATAATTGAGGTCGATGCCAGACGGGCGAACTGAACCATCCATCAAAGGTCGGGTCCGGTCCCAATAATCGCATCCACCGGCAGTAAGACGCACCGGTATTCCTCCGCCTCTGAGCACCCGTCGACTAAGACTAGTCCACCCGCTCACGGGCAACGTTTTCCGAGTTATTTTCGATAGGAAGACGTAGCCAATTTCCCCACTTGCCCGAATGCTATTGCCTCGCGGCGGGAGCGTCAAACCCATGAAGGCGGCAGATTTCAATGCCGTCAGGGCCGATGGCGCAATTTTACGCCATGACTCGACAATAGTTAGGGCTGTTGTTGCCCTTGCCATCGTATTACTGCAAAGCTGAGCATGGCAGCGGCCTGCAGAGCAAAAAAACACGGCCCTGTTGTTTCGAAATATCCATCCTTATTCAAACAAGTGAGGCCTAAATGGCAGAAATTAGTGTGGTCGGGCTCGGCGCCCTTGGCGGGGCCATTGCCGCCCGACTCCTCGAATCCGGCCATACCGTAAAAGGCTTCAACCGCACGCGGTCGAAAGCGGCCGACCTTGAAGAAAAAGGGCTGATCGTTGCAGAAACAATCACTGAAGCCTGCGACACCGAATTCCTCATTACCGTGCTTTGGGACGACCAGGCGATAGAAAACCTATTGGTCGCCGAAGCGAAGATCTTCGAGGCGGGTTCCGCGCTTTGTCATCTTTGTGTGACAACCATCAGCACTGATCTCGCCCGCAAACTTGGCGACGGCCACACTAAGGCGGGCCAAAAATTTCTGTCCGTGCCGGTATTCGGCCGCTCTGAAGAAGCGTTGAACGGAAAATTGACGGTGCTCACCGGCGGGCCTCAAGAGACAATTGATCACGCCCGCGCCGTACTCGAGTCGCTCGGAAACATTGTTGTCGCCGGCGAGAGCCCCCGTGCCGCCAACGCCATGAAAATGGCCGGTAATTTCCTGATGGCCGCGTCGCTCGAAAGCCTTCGCGAATCGATTGCGTTGGTAACCGCAGAAAACGGCGACCCAGCGAAATTTGTCGAAGTCATCACCGAAACACTTTATCCGCTCTCCTTCTACAAACGGTTCGGCGACGCCCTCGCGGGACGCGACCCGGCAACACCGCTGCCCAACCCTTTCGTTAACAGTGCGTCGCTGACCAGCGCCGGCGGAAAGTCCCTCGGCCTTGACCTGCCGGTTGCGCGCGTTATTTCTGAGCGCGGCGACTGACGGCGCGTCGACCCGTATTTTTTTGGAGCATCACATGACTGAGCGACCCGTTGTCCTTGTGACTGGCGGTGCTGACGGAATTGGCCGCGGCATTGTCGAGGTGCTGGCCGACCGCGGTTGGAAGGTGATCGTCAACGACCTCAATGCCGACAAGACGGCCAAAGTTGCTGCCACCGTAAATGGTTTACCTCTCGTCGCCGATATCACCGAGGACGCCGCAAAATTAATTGAGGATGCCGTCAAATCTGCGGGCCGCCTCGACGGGCTTGTCAATAACGCGGGCGTCATCGTGCGGGCTCCGCTGGATGCCATTGAGCCGGCGCAAATCGACCGAGCCTTTGACATTAATCTCCGCGCGATGATGTTGCTCTCGAAAGAGGCTTTGCCGCATCTATCAAAATCTGGTGGCTCGATCGTCAACCTCGCCTCAATCGCGGCCGTTGCGCCGCAAAACACCGGCGGCGTTTACAGCGCGACCAAAGCGGGCGTCGTCGCCTACACGCGGCAGGCAGCAGTCGAATGGGGCCACAAAAATGTGCGGGTGAATGCAATTGGCCCCGGCATGATCCGGACCGCGATGGCCGAGGTAATTTATCAGGACGCCGAGCTTTACGAGAAACGACGGGCGATGGTGCCGCTCGGCCGAATTGGGACGCCTGAAGAGATTGGCAGTGTTGCCGCGTTTCTTTTATCCGATGATGCCAAATATGTATCGGGGCAAACCATCATGGTTGATGGCGGTTTTTCACACACCCTTATTTCGCATCTGCCGCAGCCAGAGCCGGATTGAGCCAGAGCCGGAGCTGGATGCTGAAACATTTCCGACGGTTCTATCCAGCCTGCGCGCGTTCTGCGCTCCGGTGCATGAACAAAAGCATGACCAGCGCAACACATATTCCGATCAAAACATAGAAACCGAGATCGAATGTCCCGGAGGCATCAAACAGCAGGCCGAGGGTTACTGGCCCCGCGACGCCACCGACTTCTGCAGCGGTAAAATAGAGACCGCCGGCAGCACCCATGTGGCGCGGTTCGACACCCTTACTTTCCATCAGAACCAAAATCGCAATTGTCATCAGTGAGCCTCTGGCGAGGCCCTGAAAGAAGACCGCGCCGGCGACACCGGCGAGCGAATCTGAAAACAAAAATGCGGCGCCGATGCCGGCACTCACAAACATGCCAAGTAGAATCGGAAAACGCCGTTCCGGTGTTGCCAATCTCGGAATGATGAGGGAGCCGACAATCCCGACTGCGACCGGCGCCGCCGCCCAAAGCCCGGCAGATGTCGCCGCCATACCACCATTCCGCAGAATTTCCGGCAACCAACTCGCGAGTGAATGATAGAAAAAGAAAATCCCAATCGCCATCAGCAACACGAGCTGAACCGAACCAATTCTTAGAAGCTGACCGAAAATCGCGACCTGCCCGGCAATCGATCCGTCCCCGCGGTTCTCCATGTCGACGGCCCGACTGGTCGGGTTTCGATTGAGAAGAAACCAGACCAATCCGCCGAAAAGTGGCACGGCGGCATAAAGTAAAAGGACCGCACGCCAATCTTCGCCCATCATCGGCATGAACACGCTGTTGGTTAGCGACAGCGACAGCATCCCGCCGAGACTTGGGCCGGTAATATAAATTCCCATCGCGAGGCCGCGTTCCGGCCCATGAAACCATTGGGCAATTGCTTTGGGTGCGCCAATCGAAATCAGCGGCCCGCCAATACCGAATAGGGCGACGGCGAGAAATAGCGTGACATGATCAACTGCTAACGAGCGCAGAATGCCGGACACGCCCATGATGGCGGCCGCAAGCAGCAATGCCCGATTAAGCCCAATTCGATCGATCAGGGCGCCGCAAGGGATCGCAACAAAAATATAGATCAGCGGCCAGGCGCCGAGAATGCTGCCCATTGCCCCATAGCTGAGGTTGAGGTCGCGACTTATCGGCGGGACCAGGGGCGCTAGTGCCGATAAAGACAAGCCGAAGGAGAAATAGACCAGCCAGACGCCAGCGAGGACGCCCCACCGGAACGGATGCTGATCGGGACGCGGCGGCGCTAAATCTGAATTCACAATTGCAAGACCACTAAAAACCGGAGGTCTTTCGATTCATTTGGACGAACGTCCCGCTGAGGGCGCGAAAATCGCATAATCACAGGCTTTTCAGCTGATAATCGTATGGGAGATTGGTCCCAAGCGAGGGATTTCATCATTTCAGAGGCTTCGCTCATCGGCAAGGGTCGTTCGCACTGTCACTTTTAGTTGGCAATATTGAGGACCGATACCACATGAGCGGTCACGATTAATTCGCTTTTGGTCGCGATAATGGCCGATGACGAAGGTTACAATAGATGTGGGCAAGACAGCCCTGATTTGGTATCACCAACATTCAGAACCACAATGCCTTGTGGTTCAGTGGGTTAGTATCGAGAGGACGACCTCGTGAACTCGTTAGCGTATACACCGAAAGTCGCAGAAAACACGGCTCACCTGTACGAGCGCGTGAAAGACGTCATCCCGAGTGTCGAGTGGCCGTCGCACGCGCCGTGGGTCCACGCGATCAACGAACTAAAGCGCGAACGCAACGCGGTTATTTTGGCGCACAATTATCAGACGCCGGAAATTTTCCACTGCGTTGCCGACATTGTCGGGGATTCGCTCGCCCTCGCGCGCCAAGCCGAGAACACGGATGCCGAAGTCATCGTCATGGCAGGCGTCCATTTCATGGCCGAGACCACAAAAATTCTCTGCCCGGAAAAAACGGTATTGATGCCCGACATGCTCGCCGGGTGTTCGCTCGCCGAATCAATCACGGCAGAGGACGTCCGCGGGATGAGGAAAAAATATCCCGGCGTGCCGGTCGTGACCTACGTCAATACGTCGGCCGCCGTAAAAGCTGAATCCGATATTTGCTGCACGTCAGGCAACGCGGTTGCTGTCGTCAATTCTCTTGGTGTTGATCGCGTCATCTTTATTCCGGACGAGTACCTTGGCTTTTATGTTGCCGGCCAAACCGATGTCGAAATCATCACATGGGCTGGCCACTGCGAAGTGCATGAACGGTTCACCGCCGACGAACTGGAATCCTATCGAAGCCAATATGATGAAATCGACATCATCGCCCACCCGGAATGCCCGCCCGACGTTTTAGCCGCAGCAGACTTTGTCGGGTCGACAGCGCAAATGATTCGGTATGTCGGTGAAAATAATCCGGCCCGTGTCTTCATGGTTACGGAATGCTCCATGAGCGACAATGTGGCCGCACAATATCCAGAGACCGAGTTCATCCGTCCGTGTAATTTCTGCCCTCACATGAAACGAATTTCGCTCGAGGGAATTTACAATGCGCTTACCAGCATATCGCCGACTGTTGAGGTGGATGCGGAGATCAGCAAACGCGCCCGCGGTGCGGTTGAACGAATGTTGCGTGTAAGCGAAAAACAGGCATACGCCGCGCCGCAGCCCGAACTGCAATCTGCCGTGGTATGATGGCCTCACGGCGACCACACGACTAGCCGCTTAGAAACTGGAGAAAAGATCATGCGCCCGCATATTG
>JAPYRS010000122.1 GCA_029936875.1 Alphaproteobacteria bacterium
GACCGCATCTGCTGAAGAACCGGTGTGTTCCGAGCGTCACGCCTTTTTAGCGCAACTCGCTGATATTCATAAAGAAAATCCGGTCGCTCAGGGTTTGGCGGCAAACGGCGCTGTGCTCGAAGTTTTGGTCTCCAAGGCCGGAACCTGGACGATTTTGGTAACCTCACCAGAGGGCAAGTCCTGCGTTGTCGCGGTTGGCGAGAATTGGGAGCAATTCCGGGACAAATTCATCGGCCCAGCCGCCTGATCAGGTTTGTATCTGCGCTCAATTTAGGCCGGAAATTGTTGGCCGAATCTGCCACGCCAGGACTATTACAATTCGATTCAATTGGGCCGTACTGGCCAAATAGGCGTTATTCCGTTGAGAGTCGGAATCGGGGGTCATTCTGCCTTTGATACGAAGGACCGCCTCTCCAGGGCCTTCCAAGGACGGCGCTTGCCGGAAAAGCCTCTTACCCGCATGTGCCGCTGCTCGGGGCCTGCCGCCTGCGACGGCCGGGCGATCCCGGGTCGCACGCAGGATTTAGTGCGGTCGTTTGGTCTCCGCTTCATCGGGCACGGTAACGCGTTCGCGGGCAAGCCTCTGAGCGGTCGAAACCTCTGCCTCTGACATGTCATAGGCGATATCACGGCGCTCATCCCGCGCATGGCGATTGCCATGCAGGGCCGCAAGGTTGAACCACATATGCGCGAGGACATTGTCTTGCGGTGCGCCATGCCCGGTCGCATACATCAGGGCCACATCGTATTCAGCATCGGCGCAACCGTCGTCCGCAGCCGCCAACAACTCATTTATCGCATCTATGTCTAATCGTCCCATCGTCCAATCCTCCTTCTCGATCGAAGGCAACTGCCTTACAAATCGATCCCTTCCACGCATTGAAGTTTTGACTGTTTGGGTTAACAAAACCTTAGACGGCGGCGAATAATTCAGGTTGCCGTTAACCCTTTTCAAAGCACCTACTACGGCACTAATTTGACCGATGCGGCCTCTGCTGCGTGTCAAAATCCGCTTGTAAGAACGACTAGGGCAACATAGTTAATTCATACCTTAAGAATCGCTGACCAAGCGCCCCCAATCGTCGTTAACTTCCACCGATCTCCCCTCCATTTTTTCTGGCACCGTGGCTCAAAATTTCGTTGCCCGTAAATCAAATTGAACATGCCCGACCCGCAACAAACCTCCGAACCCCGACCGACCGCCAGCTGGGACCGCCCTATTCGATTATCCGATCTGGCGGTGTACGTGATTATCGTCCTGTTTTGGGGTGGCTCGTTCTACGGCATCGAGTTCCAGCTCGGCACGGTCCCTGTCGAGGTCTCGATTTTTTATCGATACGTTGTCGCTGCGATAATTCTAATTGGCATCTGCGTGGTCACCCGGCGTTCTCTGTTCAGGTTTTCCTTCGCCGATCACCGCCTGTTCATGTTGCTTGGGCTTCTCTTTTTCTCATTCAATTATGTTCTGATCTACCGGGCGCAGCTGGAACTCACCAGCGGGTTGACTGCAATCACATTTACGATGGCGTTGTTTTTTACAACGCTGAATGAACGCATCTTCTTGAAGCACCGGTTTCGCCCCCAAATCATTATCGGCGGATTAATCGGGGTCGCGGGCCTCGCCCTCATCTTCGGCGGATCGGTCATCGGCGCAGATTTCAGTCGCGGCACGTTGACCGGTCTAATCTTCATTCTTGCCGGCGCTTATGTTGTGTCTCTCGCAACCATCGCGACCGCACGCCTCAATATTCGTCAAGTCCCACCGATCCAGGCGAACGCATGGTCAATGACCTACGGCGCTATCTTCAACGGACTATTCGTTTTAGCATTTGGCCATGAACTGACGATGGATTGGAGCGTGAGTTACGTTGTTTCGTTTCTCTATTTGACGATCCTGTCCAGCGTCGTCGCCTTCATTCTGTTTTTCATCCTGGTGCAGCGCATTGGCCCTTCGCGAAGCGCATACTTCACCCTTTTATCGCCGATGGTTGCGATCCTTATTTCGGTTTACGCCGAAAATTTGCCGGTCACGCTCGCCCTCGTTGGCGGCGTGGTCGCAATTCTGTTTGGCAATTACATCGCGATCCGGCCCAGCCGGAAAGCATAAATTTTGCGACTTATTGGATTTGAGTTAGGCGGCGGTCCGGCGTTTGCCCGCGTCTCTCTGCGTGGCGCCGTAGAGTTTTTCCTTTGCCGCCTTGTCCATCTTGATCTCTTCCCCCGGTGCCTGACGATCTGACAAAATCAGAAGACCACGCTGCACAGCGGCGCGTTTCTCAATTTGCCGGAACCAGCGATTGACGTGCCGGTGGTCTTCCAGTTTCACGCCTTGAAAGTAGGGGATGATCCACGGCCAAACCGCAATGTCAGCAATCGAATACTTGGCACTGGCAAGGTATTCGTTATTTTTCAGGCGGCGGTCGAGCACGCCGTAAAGCCGACCCGCTTCATTGGTGTAGCGTTTGAGCGCATAGGGAACCTTCACCGGGCAGTATTTCCGAAAGAAATTTGCCTGCCCCAACATCGGCCCAACGGTACCCATCTGGAACATCAGCCACTGGATGACTTCCATTTTGTCGCGCGTTCTCTTCGGCATCAGCTTGCCGGTCTTTTCGGCCAGATACATTAGAATCGCACCCGATTCGAAAACCGATAAGGGCCGGCCCCCCGGCCCCTTTTCGTCGATGATGGCCGGCATCTTGTTGTTGGGACTGATCTTCAGGAACGAAGGCTTGAACTGATCACCCTGGGTAATGTCGATGCCCGTGACTTTGTACGGAAGCCCGATCTCTTCCAGCATGATCTGTACTTTTATGCCGTTCGGCGTCGGCCACGAAAAAAGATGAATCATCAGATCAGTCCCACCCTCTAGCGGTCTTTGTGCTTTTTGTATTGGGTCTTGCCAAAGAGGTTTTCGAGACTTTTCTTGTCCATCGGGCCTGGACGCCGGCGGTCTGCCAGCACCTCTAATCCGCGCTGAACCGCGGGACGTGCCTCAATGCCTTCGTACCATTTCTTCAGGCGCGGATAATCCGTGAGTTTCTGCCCCTGATTCTTGTAGGACCGCAGCCACGGGTAAGTCGCCATATCGGCAATCGAATATTTGTCGTTGGCGAGAAATTTCGACTTCTTAAGCTGGCGATCAATCACGCCATAAATTCTCGTCGCCTCATTGGTATATCGATCGTAGGCGTATTTGATTTTCTTCGGTGCATAAATGCGGAAATGGTGAGCCTGCCCAAGCATGGGTCCTACACTGCCCATCTGAAACATCAGCCACTGCAAAACTTCGAACCGACCGCGCGTGGTCTTCGGCAGGAACTTGCCGTGTTTTTCCGCGAGATAAATAAGAATCGCGGCCGATTCAAAGATGGCGATCGGTTTCTTGCCCGGGCCATCCTTGTCGACCATGGCCGGCATCTTGTTATTGGGGCTGATTTTCAAAAATGAAGGTTTGAACTGATCGCCTTCACCGATGTTGATGGCCTTCACATTGTACGGAAGTTTTAGCTCTTCCAGCAGGATGTGGACTTTGTGTCCGTTGGGCGTCGGCCAAGTGTACAGGTCGATCATGTTCTCTCCGAATTCTAGTTTAGGGATTATGTTATTTGAGCTCTTGGGCAAACTTCTGAAGGTACTGTAACCCATCGATGGCACGCTTGCCGCCCCAGGAAATCATCTCTCCGTCAATCAAACTTACGCTATTACTCGCACAGTCGTACTCGTCAAAAAAATCCAAAATATCGTCTTGGTTAAACCTGAACGGGCTTGTACTGAACAGCAATATGTCGGTTTTCGACAATAGCGATTTTGTGATCTTGATTTTGGGAAACCGAACACGTTTGTCATCGCCCACCGTCCGCCACCGCACCAGATCAAGGACCCGCGACGAATAAGTATTTTGGGAAATGCAGGTCCAGGGGTCTTTGCTGACGAACATGATCACGCGTCGCTCGGGCATCCGGCGTGATGTTGTCGAAACATCCCGCAGCGCTTTTTCAAATTCCGTACAAAACGCCTCCGCCTTCTGCTCTTTATTAAAGGTTCCCCCGAACAAGCGAAATAGGTCGAGGTTGTCGCGCGGCATCATTTGGTGCGTGACGACAATATTGGGAACCATCGATTTTAGTTGTTGGGAAAGCATCCGCGAATTTTCGTCAAGTCCCAGCAATACGTGGGTCGGCTGCAAGTCCTGGATTTTAGCAATATTCCAATTCTTTGGGGAGCCAACATCCGGAATTCAATTCACCGGACCGGCGGGGTGCGTGCAATGGTGCGTTCGTCCGACCACCTGGGTGTCGAGATCAAGCGCGAACAGCAATTCCGTGATGCCGGGGACCAGCGACACAATACGCGACTTCGTATCGGCGCGTTCGTGTTGGGTACCGACTGCATCGAGCGGAATATCAGCCATGCCGCTTTAGCCCCCGAGTTTCGCCCTGAGAATTTCGTTCACCGCTTTCGGATTTGCCTTGCCGCCCGACGCTTTCATGACTTGCCCTACAAAAAATCCGAATAACTTGTCCTTGCCACCCTTGTACTGTTCGACCTTATCTTCATTCGCATCCAGCACGGCCTGAATCATTTCTTCGATGGCGCCGGTGTCGGTTACCTGCTTCAACCCTTTTTCTTCGACGATGTCTGCGGCACTTTTTCCGGTCTCAAACATCACCTCGAAGACATCTTTGGCAATCCGGCCCGAAATCGTGTCATCAGAAATCAGGTCGAGAAGACCGCCGAGTGCATCAGCATCAACGGGAGAGATCGAGATTTCCTTTTCAGCCTTGTTGAGGGCCCCAAAAAATTCGCCGATCACCCAATTGGCGGCGAGCTTCGAATCGCGGTTTTTGGCAACAGCTTCAAAGAAGTCGGCCCGGACCCGATCGGCGACAAGCACCCCCGCTTCATAATCGCCAATACCGTAATCGGCGATCAATCGGGCTTTTTTTGCATCCGGCAATTCCGGCAAGGTCGCCTCAATCGCGTCCACTTCTTCCTGGGTCAGCACCAGGGGTAACAAATCGGGGTCGGGAAAATAGCGGTAGTCATGCGATTCTTCCTTGGAGCGCATGCTGCGCGTCTCGCCTTTGCGGGAATCAAATAGCCGCGTCTCCTGAGCAATGGCACCACCGTCTTCCAGAATATCGACCTGACGCCGGGCTTCGTAATTTATCGCCTGCTGCGCAAAGCGGATAGAATTTATATTTTTGATTTCACAACGCGTCCCGTATTCCTCGCCGGGGCGGCGCATTGATACGTTGACGTCGGCGCGCATACTGCCTTCGTCCATATTTCCGTCGCAAGTCCCGAGATAGCGCACAATCGTGCGAATCTTGCGCAAATAGGCGGCGACCTCTTCCGGCGATCGCAGGTCCGGTTCCGAGACGATTTCCATTAGCGCGATGCCGGACCGGTTGAGGTCCACATAGGACTGGCTTGGGTGCTGATCGTGCAGGCTTTTGCCGGCATCCTGCTCAAGATGAAGGCGTGTGATTCCGATCTCGCGGGTTACGCCCTCGCCCATATCGAGCGTGACCACCCCTTCGCCGACAATCGGCTGCAGGAACTGGGATATCTGATAGCCCTGCGGAAGATCCGCATAAAAATAGTTTTTGCGATCGAACACCGAATGCAAATTGATCTTTGCCTTAAGGCCAAGGCCGGTGCGGATCGCCTGTTCAATGCAATAGCGATTGATCACCGGAAGCATGCCCGGCATCGCCGCATCGACCAGACTGACTTGCGTATTGGGCGCGGCACCAAATGACGTCGCGGCGCCTGAAAACAATTTAGAATTGGACGTGACCTGGGCATGGACCTCGAGCCCGATCACCATTTCCCAGTCGCCGGTTGCGCCCTGAATAACCGCCATCAGCTTGCACTCCACCAGGATTGAGGCCGGGCATCAAAGGATGCAGCACGCTCGATCATTTCTCCAACCCGAAGAATGGTCGCCTCGTCGAATGCCTTACCCAGCACCTGCAGGCCGAGCGGCAATCCATCGCTGGAAAGCCCCGCCGGCACCGAAATGCCGGGCAGCCCGGCCATATTGGCGGGCACCGTCATGACATCGTTGAGGTACATCGAGATTGGATCATCCACACGTTCGCCAATGCCAAACGCGGGCGTCGGCGTTGTCGGTGTTAGCAAGGCATCAACGTTCTCAAACACTTTCTCAAAATCCTGCTTGATCAGCGTCCGCACTTTTTGCGCCTGCAGATAGTAGGCGTCGTAATACCCCGCCGATAGAACATAGGTTCCGATCAGGATACGGCGTTTTACCTCCGCCCCAAATCCTGCGGCACGTGTTTGCTCGTACATGTCCTGGAGCTGTTCGCCGTCGACCCGGAGGCCGTAACGAACACCGTCATAGCGGGCGAGATTGGAAGAGGCCTCAGCTGGCGCCACAATGTAATAGGCCGGGAGCGCATAACGCGTGTGCGGCAGACTGACATCGACAATTTCCGCACCGGCGGATCTGAGCCATTCGATTCCTTTGTCCCACAGGGCCTCAATATCGGACGGCATGCCGTCGACGCGGTATTCAGTCGGGATACCAATCCGCAGGCCTTTTACATCACCGGTGAGCGCTGTCTCATAATCCGGGACGGCGATATCGACCGAAGTCGAATCTTTCGAATCGTAGCTGGCCATCGCGCGCAGCAGGATTGCCGCGTCGCGCACGCTGCGGGTCATCGGCCCGGCCTGGTCGAGCGACGACGCGAACGCCACCACACCCCAGCGCGAACACCGCCCGTAAGTGGGTTTTAAGCCGACGGTGCCGGTGAAAGCGGCGGGCTGGCGAATCGAGCCGCCGGTGTCGGTGCCAATCGCGGCCGCTGCGAGGTGTGCGGAGACCGCCGTTGCCGAACCGCCGGACGATCCGCCCGGCACCAGATTGGCGCTGTCGCCGTCGCGCCGCCACGGATTTTTGACGGATCCATAAAAACTGGTTTCGTTGGAAGAGCCCATCGCAAATTCATCAAGATTGGTTTTTCCGAGCATGACTCCGCCCTGCCGCCAAAGATTGGCAGTGACGGTCGACTCATACTGCGGCTTGAATCCTTCGAGAATGTGGCTGCCAGCCGTTGTCTGAATTTGGTCGGTACAGAAGAGATCCTTGATCGCCAACGGCAGACCTTCGATCAGCCCGCCCTCACCCGCCGCAATACGCGCGTCGGCCTGATCGGCGCGCGCAAGCGCGTGATCCGCGGTCACCGTGATGAACGCGTTTAGAGGCGTCGCATCTTCGATCGCTGCGAGGTAGGCGCTGGTCAGTTCACGCGAGGAAACTTCTTTTTTGGCGAGCGCATCGCGGGCCTCAGCCAAACCGAGACTGGTGAGGTCGGCGCTCATTCCACAACTTTCGGCACAACAAAAAAGCCTTCCGTCGTTGCCGGTGCATTGGCCAGCACCTTTTCCTGGACACCACCGTCGGTCATTTTGTCTTCGCGTCGAAGCAGCGTCGTATCGACCGCGCTGGTCATCGGCTCGACGCCGTCTGTCTTGACCTCGGAGAGCTGCTCAATCCAGCCGAGAATTCCGGATAATTCCCCGGCGAGGACGGTCTGCTCCGCGTCCTCAACCCGAATGCGCGCGAGCATCGCAATATGGGCCACAGTGGCTTTATCCAGCGACATATGTCACCTTCTCCTCGGACTGGGATCGGGTCGTGAAAACGCCCGACTTAGTAG
>JAPYRS010000123.1 GCA_029936875.1 Alphaproteobacteria bacterium
CGCGCCGGCAGATATTGCGGCTTCGTAGATTTCATCAATTTGGGGATTCGAAATATTGCTCGCGAGCGCCCTCTTGATTTTCCAGGATTCATGCATCATTTCGCCAAATTCATCCATTCGTGAATTTGCTGATTGCAAAATGTTTATCGCCTCATCGACCATTTTGTGAAGCGTGCCCAACTGAGTGTCCTGCGTCTTGATGTTTTCGACCGTTTCTTTCGCGACGTCCGTCGCATACCGGGACAGTCCCGTGAAAAACAGCATGATGGAGCTTTCCAATTCCTCGATGCGATTATGGGGAACGATTATCGGTGTGACAGAAAATTTACCGCTAGGACTGAAATCGATGCGGTTCAAGCCTCCGAAGGCGGCACTGATCTGATCTTGCCAACCGACGTTTTCCGCGAGCAGTTCATGTTCCACATGGATCGCACCTCTGGCGAGCACATCCTTGGCAACCATTCGGCCTTCAAGCGCGTAAATCGCGTTCAGCAGGCCAACGGTGAACGAGGAACTGGACCCCAAACCGGACCGCGCGGGAAGGTCGCCAAAATGGTGAATTTCCATACCACCTTCGAGGTTCTTCTCTTCCAATATGGCGCGAACGACAGGATGTTCAATTTCATTCAGTTTGTTGACGAGTTCGATTTTGGAATAAACAATCCGATGTTTGTGTTCAAAAAAGGGCGGTAATTTCCGAATGCTAATGTGGCAAAACTTGTTGATCGTTGCTGCAATAACAGAGCCGCCGTTCTCGCGAAACCATTCAGGGTAATCTGTTCCGCCGCCGAAAAACGAAATTCGGAAAGGTGTCTTGCTAATAATCATAATGCGCGATCAGCTATAACAAATGGGGATAGTGGAGATCAAAAAAGTCGACCGCCTCAATTAAGCTGTCTGGGGTGCCGATATCGATAAATTCGAAGGCACCTTTCATCGCAGAAAAAGTGCCAGATGGGAGGGCCGCAAATACATCGCACTCCAACGAACGTTGTGTTCCTTCAGCGATCAAATCAAGCAATTCCCTGCTCAAAAGGTAAATGCCGGTGCTGATCAACTGATCGCCTGATATCTTAGAGCCTTTCTCGGAAAATCGCGATATTCGACCAGTTTCGTCGACCTCAATTTGGCCAAATCGAGAGCCGTCCGGGACTTGCGTACAGAGAATGCTGCCGATGGAATTCGAATGGTAATGCTGGAAGAGAAACGCCTCGAGCTCAACGGCAACCATCGAATCGCCATTCATGACGAGAGCTGGATCTGATCGAATTTCATTTCGTACAAAACGAATTCCGCCCGCCGTCCCCATCTGAGACGGTTCGACCTTCGCGACGATGTCGAGTTCGGGGTACGGATCGGAATCCAGGTATTGCAGAACCCTGTCGGCTCCGTGACCGAGACTAAGAACCACACGCGTGAATCCGTTTTGCGAGATCCATGCCATCAAATAATCTAGAAACGGCCGACGCTGGATCGGCGCCAGTATTTTTGGAAGGTCCTTTAAGGACGGCTCAAGCCGCGTCCCAAGGCCGCCCGCTAAAATAACGACATCAATCTCGGCAGGGTGAAGGGTGGTACCGCTCCGAATCATGCCTTGGCGACTGCTGGGTCCGGATCCTTATTGGCGGAGCTGCCTGTTATTTCTTCCAGCATCGCCCGGCGCAGCTTTTTCTTAGTCATTCCGTGGACATGGTCGCGAGTAGTATTGCCAAATCGTTGCTGAACCATGTCGAGATAGCGTTTGTTCTGAAAGTATTTATCAAAGGCCTGGTCCCGAAACCCTAGGACCTCGGCCGCAGAGATATGGTTGGTCGGCAGTGGTGTTGTATCAAAAGAGTGTTGCGAATACCCACTCCACTTTTCTGGAAGATCCCATCCGATATCGAGCGCGATGTTATAAAGCGGCGACCCCGGATAGGCCATCGCCGAATAAAAATTGGCGAACTCACAATTTAGTTCAAGTGCCAATTCCAGCGTTTCCTGCATCGTTTTGATTGTGTCATCGGGCAAACCGAAAATGAAATTCCCGATCACGTGGATATCAGCCGCCTGAATTGTGTGAACGATTTCGGCAATATCGCTGGATTTGAACGACTTAAGGGCGCCGTCGCGGACGTGCTCACTGCCAGATTCAATGCCAAGCGCGAGCCAGCGAATGCCAGCCTTACGAAGCATTGAAAGCATGTGCGGCTTAACCGTATCAACTCGCGCATAGGCCCAGATGTTTAGGTCGTAATCCCGTTCCGCAAGCAGTTCACAAATGCCGGTCACGTGTCGTTCGTTCAGAACGAACATTTCATCAACGATCTTTATCGTTCTTACGCCATATTTTGTGTAGAGAAGATCGATCTCGGCGACGACGCTTTCCGGGCTACGCATGCGATATCCGTTCTTTCCGAACGGAGCGTTGATGCAGCAAAATACGCACTTATAGGGGCAACCGAGTGAAGTATAGATGGACGCGTACGGCTGCCTGCTGCCCAATTCACCAAAGCACTGCCAGTTGTGGGCGCGATATTTTTCCATCGGCAGCAAATCCCAGGCTGAACCCGGTAAATCGGTATCAAGATCGGAAATAAGGGGTGGGTTAAGCGTTCGAACGACTTCATCCCCATCTCGATAAATTATGCCGGGAATTTCACTGAGATCAGGATCGTCGGACAGTTTAAGGGCCGACAACAATTCGAAGATTGTTACCGGACCCTCGCCAGTGCAGGCATAGTCAACATCTTCTTCCTCAATTGTCTGCTCAGGAAGGGCAGCGACATGGCCTCCGACGATAATAATTTTTTGGCCGCTTGTCTTTTGCCGAATTTCACCGCAGATATCTCTGGCGTGTGGCATCATTTGTGTAGATGCGGACGGTTGATGCCCATAGACAACGACAGCGGTCAATGTAGGACGAAGATCGGCGACCATTTCTGCGACGATACTCGGGCCGAGCTGGTCGGCATCGCTGTCGATAATTTGAACAGTGCAACCCTTATTGCGAACGTAGGTCGCAATCAGTCCACACCATAAAGGTGGCTCGATCGCGGTAAATGTTTCGCCGAGATCCTGGTAAACGCCTTTTCGTCCACCAGGATGGATCAACAAAAGGTCTAGGCCTGCCATAATCTACCTGTCTCAATCATCATTAATATCATTACCCGAAATTAGACATTTCCATAGACGGCGTTTCGCAACATGACGAAACCTTTTTTTAGCTCGACGATGCCCTTGTCGAGCGAATACTGAGGCATAAACCCAGTCGCCTCAATCTTGTCATTTGAAACGATGTAGTCTCGTTTGTCAGGGTCTTCACCGATTGGCGCGGACAAAATCACCAACTCCGGTACATGCGCCTTGATCCGTTCGCATAATTGTACCTTAGAGAGGTTAGCGTCGGAAAGACCGACATTGTAGGGCTCACCTGCCAATCTTTCGAAATTTTCCAGGCCGTGTAGAAAGGCCCTAGTCACGTCGCGGATATGAATAAAATTTCGGCGAAAATGACCTTCAAATAGAGTGATTGTTCGGTCCATGACCGCTCGATACACGAAGTCGTTCACCAATAAATCGATGCGCATTCGCGGTGCCATGCCAAAAACTGTGGCAAGACGAAAACTGATCGAATTTTCCCGCTCTAACGCGGCCGCCTCGGCCTCCACTTTGGTCCGACCGTACAGTGATATGGGCCGAAGCGGAGATTCTTCGGTGCAGTATTCCGAGTTCGATCCGACGCCGTAACCACTATTGGTAATTGGGACCAATAGGCGCTGCTCGCGCGACAAGATCTTGCCGAGCATGACGATGGCGTCTCGATTGGTGCTAATCGCACCGGCTTCATCTCTTGCGCATAGTGGTGCACCAACGAGGGCAGCAAGCGGAATTACTGTGTCTGCGTCCTTGACCAGACCGCGCATTGTTTGTTCGTTGCGCGCGTCGCCGCGGACGATCTCAAGATTCTCGTCAACGCAGACGTGGCCGAGAGAATTTTGACCAAACATGAAGTTGTCCAGAACGGTAACTTTGTGCCCCTCGGCCAGCAACGTAGGGACAAGTATTGAACCGAGATAGCCGGCACCACCTGTAACCAAGATATTTTGTGAATCCATTGTTACGTCGTCCGTTTCGAAAAGTTAGTTACAAGTTTCGTCCAGAACCCGATAAAATTTTTCAAGTTCGGACGCCAGATCACGAGGGTGATTCCCGACAAATAGACCAAAGTCGTGCGCGATGTTAGCGTTTGGAAGATCGTCAATTGTCTCATAATCGAAATATTTGATCGCATCGTGGCGTGTGAAGCACCCGCCGGTAATAATTCGAAATCGAATATCGTTTTCATGTAGCGCGCTGAAAACCGCTTCGCGGTCCGGATTTCGAGCCGGGTCCAGAACAATTGGAAACGAAAAACTTGAACTCTTGCCATTTTCCGTCTGGATGATAAATCGCTCATCGTTTCTAAACAGCGACTGAAATTTAGAAAGGTTTTTTCTGCGTAAGCGGGTCATGGCTGGCAGCTTCTTCATTTGCTCGCGACCGACGGCGCCTGATAGTTCGGTTGGTCGCAGGTTATATCCCGGAACAACAAATCGGTACGCTTCGAATTGATCGTCGCCACGCGATGTCACAAGCGTATTATTTTCTGGAAGGTCGCGGGTCCAACCATGTGCACGGATGCTCCGTAACAGATGACAGGTTTCCTCATCATCGGTGATAACCATGCCCCCCTCCATCGTCGAAATATGATGAGAGAAGAAAAAGCTGAATGTTCCGGTGTCACCGAAGGTGCCGGTTTTTCTGCCCTTTAGCTCGGCGTCCACGGACTCGGCGTTATCCTCAAGAAAGTAAAGCCCATGCCGGTCTGCTAAATCCCGCATCGTGTCGAGCGCTGCGGGATTACCTAAGATGCTGACGCCGACAATCATACGGGTCTTTGGCGTCACCGCTTTTTCAAGGTCCTCGGGTTTTACGTTCAGCGTTCGCAGGTCAACGTCGACGAACTTCAATTTCAAGCCGTACTGCTGCAGCGGAAAGTATGTCGTGCTCCAGGAAATGGCCGGAACGATGACTTCGTCGCCGCGCTGCAACGGGTTTTCCTGACGATAGAAAAAACTGGCAACCGCTGCCAAATTGGCGGACGAGCCGGAGTTCACCATGACCGCATATCGGCTACCAAAATATTCGGCGAAAGTTTTCTCAAAGGCCGCAACTTCCGGGCCCATCGTAAACTGGCCGCTGGTAATGACACGCTGCAGTGCGGCGATTTCTTCATCGCCCCAGGAACTACTCGACAATTCAAAAGTCATGTTTGATCTGATGTTGGTGTAGGGGTGAACAGTATGGCGCAGACTGGAGTGCGACAGGGCTTAGAACGGGCCACGAAACTTTTGCTGGTAGGCTAGCGCCGCTCGTTCGGGATCAGGAGCCCAATCGGGCATCTCAGGATTCAAAAGCCGAAAAGCCGTCGAAGCAATCGTCGCGGGATTGGGATAAAATGCGTCTTCAAGTGTCGGTGTCGTGGGGCAGGGGACGGGCGCAAATCCAAGACGGTCGACCCGAACAGGCGTTGAAGCTTTTTGGATGACTTGCGCAACGATCTCCGCACTCATTCCGCATGAAATCCAGGCGTTGTCGACGACCAGTAGGTGCCCTGTTTTTTCGACCGATGCGACAATCGTTTCAATATCCAAAGGGACGAGTGAAATCGGGTCGATTATTTCGGCGTCAATGCCGATGCCGTCTAACAACTCGCGCGCCCGCAGGCTTTCGATGACCATGTTGGAGATCGCGACAATTGTCACATCGGATCCCGGTGCGCAAATATTGGCGACGCCAAACGGGACTTCGAATTGTTCCTGTGGGACGTCGGCTTCGGTGTAATAGAGCAGCCGGTGTTCGACAAAGAGAACCGGGTTGTTGTCCCGGATTGCGGTCGTCATGCAGCCTTTCGCATCGTAGGCATTTGACGGAGCGACAATCCTAATACCCGGCACATGGGCGAACATGGAATAGAGCGCTTGGCTGTGTTGTGCGCCTTGGCCCCATGACTTCCCAATAATACTGCGAACAACCATCGGTACATTTACCGCGCCGCCGTACATGTAGTGGGCCTTCGACGCGATATTGATCAGTTGATTCATGCAAAGCATGAGAAAATCCATTCGAATATGGACATGAATTGGCCGGAGGCCCGCCATTGCCGAACCGATCGATACGCCGGTCATCGCGTCTTCTGACAGCGGCGTCGAAAAAACGCGATCGGCGCCAAATTCGTCAACCAATCCCACCGTGGAGCCGAGAATGCCTAGGTGATCGTCAACGTCTAAGCCCATCACAAAGACGTTTGGGTCGATTCTCATTTCCTGCGCGACTGCCTCATTCAGGGCTTCGGCATACGAAATGACATGTGCTTTTTCAGACCGCAAAGACATTTGCCTCTAATTCACTTTCATCCGGAAACGGGCTCTGTTCTGCGAACTGCAGGGCCTCTTTGATTTCAGACTCAATTTCATAATCGATTTTCACGCGCACATCCGCTGCAAGCGTTTTCCCGAGCTGCTCCACCGGGTCGTTGTCAAACCAGGCCGACGCATCCGCACGGTCCCGGTAACCCGATTGGTAATCTTCGTTCGGCCCGACATGTTCGCGCCAACGGTAGGTATGACACTCCAGAAAATGGGGTCCGTCACTTTTTGACTTCATTTGGGCGACGGCAGACTGCGCTGCATTTCGAATATCGAATATATCGCCGCTGACAATTTGCTCCGCGGGTATGCCAAAGGCCTCCACGCGTTTACAAACGTCAGGTGTCGCCCAGCGGTCTTCCAACGGTTGGTGAATTGCGAAGCCATTATTTTCGCAAACAAACAGGATAGGCAGCGCATGAAGGGACGAAAAATTGATGCTTTCGTAAAATGCGCCTTCCTCCGTTGCGCCGTCGCCAAAGTAACATGCGACGACGCGATTCTTCTTCTCCTTCTTTAATGCGAACGCGTAGCCAACGGCGACCGGAATGGATGTCGCAACGACGGCCGATCCACCGAGAACATAGTGATCCATACTGATTAAATGCATGGAACCACCGCGACCACCGGCCGACCCTGTCGCTTTTCCATAGAGTTCGGCCATCATTGCCTTGAGATCCCCGCCTTTGGCGAGATAAGCGGCGTGACCGCGATAGGTCATCGCGACGACATCGTCCCGGCCTAACACGTCACAGACACCGACTGCGACCGCCTCTTGCCCAATAGAAAGGTGGACCGGGCTTCGTATCTTGTCCGACGGATAGATTTCAGCGATCACCTCTTCCACGCGGCGAATGCGGCGCACGGCGTGATACAGCCGAGTTTCGGCGCCATTCAAGTTTTTCGAAATATTATTCAATTGAATCAATCATATATTGCGGGGTTGTCCTCGCACTAATACCCCGGATTCACTCCCTATTGAAGAAGGAATGTCGGTTCGCTGCGATGATTGCCATGTCAGAGGCCGGTTCGCAATGATCGATAAGGCGGAACATCGGCGCCAATTCCGAAGCTGCTCCGAAATCATTACCCGCTCAGGGAAGATTGC
>JAPYRS010000006.1 GCA_029936875.1 Alphaproteobacteria bacterium
CCCCGACACATCGAGAACATGTGTCGTTTCCAACGGCCGACCGTAGCCGCGTTTCGTGCCGGCGCCCTGCACTTCCAGCGGTGTTTCTTCGGAAACCGCCCAAGCGATGACCTCACGCAACTGATCCGCGTTTTCGGGGCGTAGGATTTCAGGCATCAGAATCGAGGCAGATCAGGGAACGGCATTTGGCCCCGGTGAATATGCATCTTGCCAAGTTCGGCGCAGCGGTGAAGGGTCGGAAATACCTTGCCGGGATTGAGCCGGCCATCGGGATCAAACGCGCATTTCAACCGCTGCTGCTGGTTGAGGTCATCCTCTGAAAACATTACCCCCATCAGATCGCGCTTCTCGACACCGACGCCGTGTTCACCGGTCAAAACGCCGCCGACCGCCACGCATAGTTTCAGGATGTCGGCGCCAAATTCTTCTGCCGTTTCCAGCTGCCCCGGAATATTGACGTCATACATGATCATCGGATGCAAATTGCCGTCACCGGCATGAAAAACATTTGCAACGCGAAGCCCGTGTTTCTTCGAGAGGTTGCTGATCTCGATAAGCATGTCCGCCAACTTGCCGCGCGGGATCGTGCCGTCCATCACAATGTAGTCGGGTGAAAGACGCCCAATCGCCGGGAACGCCGCTTTGCGACCGGCCCAAAAGGCGAGGCGCTCCGATTCGCTATGGCTGCGGCGAATTGTCGTTGCACCAGAGTCGCGGGAAATGGTTTCGACCTTGTCCATCAGCGCGTCGATTTCGATTTGCGGGCCGTCGAGTTCAACAATCAGCAGCGCTTCGACATCGAGCGGATAGCCTGCGTGGCAATAGTCTTCCGTCGCGTGAATGGCATCGTGATCCATCATCTCCATCCCGGCGGGGACAATGCCAGCCGAGATGATCTTTGCGACGCATTCACCCGCGGACGCACTTGTTGGAAAGCCGAGCAGAAGCGCCTGCGCCGCCGCCGGTGTCCGCAGCAGACGGACGGTGACTTCGGTGATGACACCGAGAAGACCTTCTGAGCCGGTCACCACGCCCATCAAATCGTAGCCGCCAGCATCGAAATGTTTGCCGCCGAGGCGCAGAACCTCGCCGGTCATCAAAACGATTTCAACACCGAGAAGATTGTTGGTGGTCAGGCCATATTTCAGGCAGTGCACGCCGCCCGAATTTTCAGCGACGTTACCGCCAATGGTGCAGGCGATCTGACTGGAGGGGTCGGGCGCATAATAATATCCGTCGTCGGCAACGGCTTCCGAAATCGCGAGATTGGTAACGCCCGGCTGGACCACGGCGCAGCCATTGGCGAAATCAATGTCCAATATCTTGTTGAATTTCGACAGCCCGAGAACGATCCCGTCTTCCAGCGGCAGCGCACCGCCAGATAGAGATGTGCCAGCGCCGCGCGGTACAACCTTGACGCCGTTCTTCTGACAAAATTGAAGGATGCGGGAAACCTGTTCGGTTTCCTCCGGCAGCACGACGGCCATTGGCGGTTGCCGGTAGGCCGTGAACGCGTCCGTCTCAAATACGCGAAGTGCGGCCGGCTCGGCGACCACGCCTTCCCCGGGCACAATCGCGCGTAACCCTTCAATGATTTCTTGCCGGGCTGAAAGTATCCGGGCTTCTGGTGTTGGCATTTTCATTGAGAATTCCCGGCGCCATCTTATGGAAGGCCCTATGCGACGGCGAGCCAAAAGAAGCGCTGCGACACGGCGCGAAGGCAAACAAAAACCACGCTCAAAGGCGCGGCTTCGTCACAGAAATATTTGGCGCGCCTCAGCCTTGGCGGGCCTTAAAGCGCGGGTTCCGCTTGTTGATGACATAGACGCGGCCACGACGGCGCACGATGCGGCAATCGCGATGGCGCTTTTTGGCGGATTTCAGTGAACGAAGAACTTTCATCAATCTTTTCCCGGTTTCGAGACGGGTTTTAATACGGGGACGTGGCGCTGCTGTCAACGCCACGTAGCTTCAAATCGACAACCCAACCGCGCCTTTCCACCATAATTCCTACTACCGGCTGAATTGTAATACATTTTTTTTATGTGATATATATGTGAAACACATTTAAATTTTGTATTTAGTGAATATATAGCGATAATGTTTCGTGAAATCAAAGGACTGTAAAACATGACCGCGCCGCAAACCGAATCTAGAATTGCCAGTGCAGAAGATCTTGCTGCCTTCAATCAGTCCTTCGGGAAGGCGTCGAGTAGCGAAGTCATCGCCGGTGTGGCGCGGGCCTTTCCGGGGCGGATCGCCGTCGTCTCGTCATTCGGCACCCAATCAGCAGTGCTGCTTGATCTGGTCGCGCGAGTCGACCGAACCCTCCCGATCATCTTTCTCGACACCGGTTGGATATTTCCGGAGACGCTCGCCTATCGTGATGCGCTGATTGACCGGCTAGGCCTCACCAATGTTTCTAGCGTGACGCCGGATATGGACGAACTTGAAACTGAAGACCCTGACGGACGCCTCTGGGCGACGGACGGCGGCCGCTGCTGCTACTTGCGGAAAGTGGCGCCTCTCGCGCGTGCCCTTGAGGGCCTTGACGCCTGGATAACCGGTCGCAAACGGTTCCAGACGGACAGCCGCGCAGCGTTACCTCTGTTCGAAATTGCCGAACAGCGTTTGAAAATCAACCCACTCGCGGGCTGGTCGAAGTACGATCTCGACACTTATTTCGGGTCCCGTAATCTGCCTCGGCATCCGCTGGAAGCAGAAGGCTTTGCCTCAATCGGCTGCATGCCCTGCACGGCCCGCACGCTTGAGGGTAAAGACGATCACAGTGGCCGTTGGCAGGAAAGCGACAAAACCGAATGCGGCATTCATCTTCCGGTCCCATCGATCGCAGCCGAATAACCGCCCGCCCGGACGACACCGCAGTTTAATCCCAACATCTACAAACGCCCGCGCGCCTGCGCGAACCCAACAGGAAGGTACCTGCCATGTTTTTGCGCAGCTCCCCAAGCGCAACCACCCGTTCGCGCTCTCTCATCAAAACCCTGACTTGGCGGGTTCTGGCTACCAGTGACACCTTTGCTATTGGCTATCTGGTCACCGGGAATGTGGCCTGGGCCGGTTCAATCGCCGGCATCGAAGTCGCGACAAAATTGGTGGCTTACT
Source organism: Alphaproteobacteria bacterium (assembly GCA_029936875.1). Classification (GTDB taxonomy): domain Bacteria; phylum Pseudomonadota; class Alphaproteobacteria; order SHVP01; family SHVP01; genus JAPYRS01. The sequence continues at coordinate 3,127 of JAPYRS010000006.1, forward strand.
ATTTCCACGAACGGGCCTGGTCGCGGGTGAAGTGGGGCCGAGCGGATACGACCGTCGAAGCCGCGGGATAACCCCAACGGCAGCAAGGGCTCAAACGGTTCGGCGGCTCGATGAAGGACATCACGTTTCGCGCCGTTCGCGAGTCTGGTAGAATGGGTCCGCTCGGGTCGAATTTTGATTGGCGCCAAAAAAACGGCGCTGCCAATCCACAGACAACGGGCACACACCGGGGGTGAACTGGCAGGCAAACAAATCGCAACATTGCTTGCGAAATTGTTTTCCGGCCTTTGCCAGATGAGATCAGCCTTTAAGCCGAAGCAGACACGGTTGAACGCAGCGATCTCTCGGCCCCCATTGAATGCGGAGAGGTTGGAGAAATGTCCGACGACGTTGAAACATCAGAATCGTCGAGTGAATTGCCGGAATACAGCATTTCTGCGGAGTTGCTGGATCGTAATGTTCGGATTGAATTTAACGGCGTGACGATTGTCGATAGCAACCGCGCCATTCTCTACAAGGAATCCCGGCTTGAGCCGGTTTACTATTTTCCGCGTGAAGACGTTCGCATGGATTTGATGCAGCGAACGCGTCATCGCAGCCACTGCCCGTTCAAAGGAAATGCGTCCTACTGGAATCTTCAGGTCGGCGACAGGAAAATCGAAAATACCGTTTGGAGTTATGAAAACCCGCTGCCTGAAGCAAATGGCATTAAGGGCCATCTCGCCTTTTGGATTTCCAAACTCGGCATCAGTTACAACGAAGATGGGGAATACCAGAGCCAGACAACGGCTATAGAGACCCACGGCAGCGCCTTCATTGACTGGATTTTGCGCGAAGCCTGGGACACGGAAAATGCAACCGATCTAACGAAACGTCTTGGCAGTGTCCTGACCGGTGCCGGCATGGAAGTGCGCCGGATGTCGGTCTTCATTCGGACGCTTCACCCGCTGCTGATCGGTTCAGCCTATGTGTGGCGTTCCGATTCAGAAGAAATCAACAACTTCGTTCTCACCCACGACACGCTTTCGAGCCCGACATTCCTGGATAGCCCGCTCATTCCAATTTTCAACGGCGCCGGTGGTATACGGCGAAGGTTGGAAGGTGATAACCCGCTGCTCGACTACGGCATCATCAAACAGCTGCACGAAGAAGGCATGACCGATTATGCGGCAATGCCGATGACATTTTCGGATGGCCAGCTCAACGCGCTAACGATCGCGACCGACCGCAAGGGCGGATTTTCGATGTCCGAGCTCGGAAGGCTGCATGAGATTATTCCTGTTCTGAGCCGTATCTATGAAGTGTTTGCAACGAAGAGCGTCAGTAATTCGTTGCTGCAAACATATCTTGGCCGGCACACCGGTGAAAAAGTTTTAAAGGGTCTGGTCAAGCGCGGTGATTCTGAAGAACTCAACGCGGTGATCTGGTTCTGCGATCTTCGAAATTCGACACCGCTTGCCGACTCGATGCCGCGCGACGAATTCCTCGCCATCCTCAATCGCTTCTTCGAATGCATGGTGAAACCGGTTGTTGAATACGGCGGCGAAGTTTTGAATTTTATCGGCGACGCGGTTCTTGGTATCTTTCCGTTATTGGACGGGGGCTCCACCTACCAACGCGCCTGCGACGACGCCTTGTCCGCCGCTGCCGATGCAAAAGAGCGGATGAAAAAATTCAACGTTGAACGCGCCGAAGAGGCTCTCGATCCTTTGGACTTCGGCATCGGCCTCCATCTTGGGAAACTGACCTACGGCAATATCGGCATTCCCGAACGGCTCCAATTTACGGTCATTGGCGCAGCCGCCAATGAAGCCTCGCGCATCGAAGGACTGACCAAGGAATTGGAGCACACGGTGGTCACGTCTTCCGCCTTTGCCGAGCGTTGCTCGTCCCCGCTGACACCAATTGGTGAGTTTGAATTGCGCGGCGTGCGCGACAAGCAAATGATCTTCGTTCCGGAAGACATGCCCGGATTTTAGTCCGCCAGGTGTTGCGGCCAATCGCCTCTCGACGATCGCCTCCCGAACGGGCCGCCGGCGCTATCTTTTCTTCCTGGGTTTTTTTGGTGTCTTCGCCGCCCGTGCGCGCAGCGCTGCGTCGACCGCCCCTTTTGCCCACGGTTTCATTTTTCGCCAACCGTCCGCACATTCCGGCGGTGCGGCGAAATAGGGCATCCGGCCAAAGGGCTTCAGGTCCCGTTTTTCATAGTCTGGGCGGTTGATATCGTCGGCCCTGAAAAACAGGTCGTTTTTTCGAGTGACCAGCGCAAACATTGATCCCTCAAAAAATAACCCGTGGCCGCCGAACATATTCCGCGCGCTGACATCCCCGAGCGGGACCATCACCCGCGGCAGGGTGGTGACATATTCGTTGGATTTTGCCATCGCTGGTTATGGACCTCCGGCAAACGGCCAAATGCGACAGACCCAGAGTCTGGTCCTGAGAATGGTGGGCGCGGCTGGGATTGAACCAGCGACCCCTACGATGTCAACGTAGTGCTCTCCCACTGAGCTACGCGCCCGCCTCTCAGCCCGAACCGGAATTTTCACCGGCGGCGGGGCCGCGAAGGAAGCGGTGAGTCATATCTTTTGCAGCCAGGCCTTTCAAGCCCGTATTCAACACGCGCTGGAGAGAGCAGCGGCCAAGTTTTATGTCGCCTAGGCGCTTCGATTACGGCAATGTGAGGCTATGCGCGCTCTTACAGAGTCGGTTGCGACTGAGGCACCCCCTGCATTCGAAGTCGATAGGCCCGATTCACAGACCGCCCCCTACATATTTGCCTCGCCTCACAGCGGCGATTATTACGACCCCAAATTCGTCTCCAGCACGAACTTAGACCCGTTAACGCTGCGGCGGTCCGAGGACAGTTTTGTCGACCGTATTTTTTCCTGTGCGACAAAACACGGCGCACCGCTTTTGAATACCCGGCATCCCCGTGTCTTCGTTGACGTCAATCGAGAGCCTTTCGAGCTCGACCCCAGCATGTTCGATAGTGATTTGCCGGAATATGTAAATACCAATTCGCCGCGGGTCGCCGTGGGGCTTGGCACCATTCCCAGTATTGTCGCCAGCGGTGCAAAAATTTATCAGCGCAAACTAACTTTCGCCGAGGCGAGGGCGCGCATCGACAATTATTACGTGCCCTATCATTCGGCCTTGAAAAATCTTGTTAAGGCAACGCGCAAACGTTTTGGCGCGGCAGTCGTGATTGACTGCCACTCGATGCCGTCGGCGGTTGGCGCCGCCTATTCGGAATCAGAACGGGGCCGGCCGGATTTTATTTTAGGAGATCGTTACGGCGTCAGTTGCCATGGCCTGATCATCGACTGCGCCGAACAATATCTGACCGACCTTGGTTATACCGTTGTGCGCAACGACCCCTACGCCGGCGGCTTCGTCACCCAACACTACGGCCGGCCGGGGAACGGTATTCACGCGCTGCAGATTGAGATCAATCGGGCGATCTATATGGATGAGGCACTGTTCCAACCGAGCAGCAACATGACGCGCCTGATGGGTCATATTGATGGTCTGGTCGGCAATTTGGTGCGGATCGACCCGGCCCGAATCGCAGCAGTTTCAAGCGCGGGCCGTGCGGTCCAAGCCTGAAGTTTTGACGGCATTTACATCAAAAAGAGGCCCGCCTACTTTTTGAGGGTAGGCAGGGCCCGAGTTTAGGGAGGAAATACCCAGAAAGGGTACTCAGCATCGTATGCATGGAGAATGCCGATGCTGTGACACAAGATATAGTAGTTAGTTGAGCATCGTCCAACCATTTCCCGGATGAAGTCGACCTATTCTGCGGCTGTAGCCAATATACAACACTCGCAAATATTTAAAAATTTGAACAATTGGGCGCGTTATTCGTACCTGCCAAGGCCAGGCCGCGGCCAATTTTGCCGGGCATATTTGGGCGATGGCACGGGTATTGCGAAGTATTGAGCGGATATTCCAAGCGAGAGTACGGAGAAACCGCGATGTCGCTGCTTATCAAACTGATTTTCGGAATTGCGGCGGGCGCAATTCTCGGCGGAATCATGAGCCCGGCCAATGCTGGCACCAGAAAATCCGCGTTTTCCGCTGAAATTGCTGCGCTTTGCCGGCCGCCAATTGCGAAAATGGAATCCCAGTATCAGTTTCCGCGCATGCTTCTGTCTGCGATATCACTGGCCGAATCGGGACGATGGCACGCGGGCCGGCGAGAAAGTTTTGCCTGGCCGTGGACCATCACGTCCGCAAGTGACACCTGGTATTTTGATAGCAAAGTCGAAGCCGTTGCCTTCTCCGTCACCGACGAGGAAGATCTGTTGCGAACGCTCCGCCCTGGAATTGACGGCCTCATTCTCTCGGACGGGAAAAGACGCGCGACTTTTCTTCCCCAAGTGTGGGAGCAATTGAAAACACCAGAAGTCTTCGTCCGGCAACTGAAACGAAAAGCCGGCCTTGCCGACGATTTTTGGTCTGATCAGATGACGTTTTTGCGCTATACCACCTTCAGCTTTGGCCGCCCGTTCGCGCCGTTTTCTGCAAAATAGTCCAATCTCGCGGGGAGTTCGGTGGCGAATTAGGGGCAATTACATCCCGCTATCCGATTTTCCTGCCCATTATTATAAGAAATTGCGGTAAGCCTTTTGATTCATGATGTTTTTTGTCTTGACACCCTCCCCTCTCTATTTGCATTATCTCCTCCTCGATTGGGCGTTTGACCCAGTCTTGAGCGTCTAAGCGCGTCGGGGATTTTATTCATGGCCGAAATAGAAACAGGTTCGGGCCGCCCGGAAGCACCACAAATCCTTGCCGGGGATCGACTGACGCCTGCTCTCGGCCCGGAAAATTCGGGCCGCATGTTTGCCGCCGCCGTTGGCGTCGCGGCGATCTTGGTATTTCTGACCATCGCTTTCATCAGACCAACGAGTCCCGATGCAAAATCGCTGGGGCCGGAAATTAGCCAACAGGCGGTCAGCATCGATGATCCTGCGACGACGCAAAATCAGGAACTGGCGTTGGTGGAGTCGGAACAACAGCTCGAAAAAGTTATCAGCCAAACCCCGGCAATCTTTTTTCAATCCATCACCGTGAAGAACGGCAGCAACCTGATGGATACGCTGCTCAAAGCGGGAACCGATCGCCTCGATGCGCACAACGCGATTACCGCAATTGGTGAAGTTTTCAATCTGCGGCGATTGCGCGCCGGGCAGACCATTGAAGTAGCCCTTCGGCCCGCGGATGAAAATGAAGGCAACACAAAACCGGATTTGATCTCCGTGATCATTCCGGTTAGTCCCGAACGCCAGGTCGCGGCAATTCGGAACGACGATGGGAAATTTGATTCAGACGACATTGCCATAGCGCTCGAACGTAAACTTGTTCATGCCGCTGGAATAATTGACGACAGTCTGTTTTTGGCAACTGACCGCGCCGGCGTACCTGCCCGATTAATCATGGACCTCATCCGAGTGTTTAGTTGGGACGTCGATTTTCAACGCGATATTCGCACAGGCGACAAATTCGAAGTCCTGTTCGAACGCTTTCGCGATGAGGCCGGCGTCGATGTCAAAGACGGAGAAGTAGTGATCGCCTCTCTGACCCTTAGTGGCAAAGAGATCCGCCTGTACCGGCACACGCTGGAGGACGGCACCGTCGATTATTTTGATGCAGAGGGGCAGAGCGTGCGAAAGGCCCTGCTGAGAACACCGGTCGACGGCGCACGTCTCAGTTCCGGTTATGGCCGCCGCAAACACCCGATTCTCGGCTACACGAAAATGCATCGCGGCATCGATTTTGCTGCGCCAAGAGGCACGCCGATCATGGCCGCAGGCGACGGTATGGTCGAGAAAGCCGGACGGAACGGCGCCTACGGGAACTACATTCGCATCCGCCATAACTCGACCTACAAATCGGCCTATGCGCATCTGAAAAGCTTCGCCCGTGGTGTCCGCACCGGAAGCCGCGTGAAACAGGGACAGATCATCGGATATGTCGGCTCGACGGGGCGATCAACGGGGCCGCACCTTCATTATGAAGTTCTGCAAAATGGGTCCCAAACCAATCCGATGAAAGTCAAATTGCCGACCGGTAAAAAACTTGCCGGTACCGAACTCGCGCAGCTCGAGACGCACCGTGATAATCTTGAAACGGCACTGAGGCTGACCGCCGGCACGACTGAAACTGCGGCCAATTAGTTTTTTCGGCAGCGACAATTTATTTCGCAGGGATTGCGGGCGGCATTACTGACTTCTAGTCTTGACGCGCGAAAGTGACGAAAAACGGGACGCCCTGAATTTATGAGTGATGATGAAGGCCTCGACCGCCGCGCCCTTTTACGCGGGAGCTGGCTAAAACCGAAGTCGCAACCGAAGACGGCAACGGAGACTAAATCCTATGATCGGATGAAGGTCACCCGGCCGCCGGGTGCCGTCACAGAGGATCAGTTTCTTGAACTTTGCACCGGCTGCGGCGACTGCATAACCGCCTGCCCCCATGACGTGATTTACAAAACCGGGGTTCAAACGGCCAACGGTGAGGCGAGCCCGGTCCTTTTCATCACAGTTTCGGCGTGTCATCTGTGTGAGGACACGCCCTGCATTGCGGCCTGCGAGACCGGCGCGTTAGTCCCAACCGACCGTGTTCTCATTCGGTTGAGTGAAGCAACGGTGGTACCGGACAATTGCTGGTCCGCCAACGGACATGATCCCGAATGCAATTTTTGCGCGGACGCCTGCCCGCTAAATGAAATTGCGATCAGCCACGAATCTGGTTCCGCGCCGAACATTCATGAAGACGGATGCACCGGCTGCGGGCTTTGTTTTCACGCCTGCCCGGCACCGGGCAAACCAATTCAGATAAACGCTGTCTAAGGTTCAACCTGACTTCAGGCGGCGACCTTGATTAACTGCCCGTTAATGACCAGACCCTGATCATTGGCGGAGACTTCAACTTTGTCGCCCTCACCGACCTGACCATCGAGCAGCAGGTTCGCGAGTTGATTTTGCAAGTGGCGTTGAATGACCCGCTTCAACGGCCGCGCGCCGTAAACCGGATCGTAACCGGCGTTCGCCAGCCACGCAGATGCCGCCTCATCAAGAATTAGATCCACTTTCCGATCCGCCAATAAGGCGCGCAATGCGCCCAGCTGGATATCGACGATATCCTTCATGTGTTCGCGACTAAGGCGATGGAACAGCAATGTTTCATCGAGCCGGTTAAGGAACTCCGGCCGGAAGGCCTGGCGCACAACTTCCATCACCGAATCCCGCACCGCGGTTGAATCCTCCCCGGCCGGCTGGTTGGCGAGAAAATCAGATCCAAGATTGGAAGTCAGGACAATTAGCGTGTGCCGGAAGTCGACGGTGCGGCCATGACCATCTGTCAGGCGGCCGTCATCCAGCACCTGCAAAAGCACATTGAAAATATCGCTGTGTGCTTTTTCGATCTCATCAAAAAGAATGACCTGATAGGGGCGGCGACGGACGGCCTCGGTAAGCGCACCCCCTTCGTCGTAACCGACATAGCCGGGCGGTGCGCCGATCAAACGCGCGACCGAATGTTTTTCCATATATTCGGACATATCGATGCGAAGCAGCGCCGCTTCATCGTCGAACAGAAATTCGGCAAGCGCTTTGGTCAGCTCGGTTTTACCAACGCCGGTCGGGCCGAGAAACAGGAACGACCCCATCGGCCTTTGCGGGTCCTGCAACCCTGCGCGCGTACGCCGGACAGCATTGGATATGGCGGCCACAGCCTCTTCCTGGCCGACGACGCGGTTGCCGAGTTCCACTTCCATCTGCAGCAATTTGTCCCGTTCACCGGCGAGCATCTTGTCGACCGGAATGCCGGTCCAGCGGGAGACGACATGGGCGATGTCTTCTTCCGTGACCGCCTCGCTGATCAGGTGCGGTTGATCCGGATCGTTACCGTTTGAAAGTTTTGCCTCCAAATCGGGAATGATTCCGTAACGCAACTCCCCAGCGCGGGCGAGGTTGCCGTCCCGTTGCGCCGCCTCAAGATCAGCGCGCGCGACATCAAGTTTTTCCTGAACTTTTTGAACGCCGGAAAGTTTTTCCTTTTCCGCGTTCCACGCGGTTGTCAGTTCACCTGACTGCTGTTCAAGTCCGGTGAGCTCGTACTCAAGCGCTTCGAGCCGCTCGCGGGACGGGGCATCCGATTCTTTCTTCAGGGCTTCGCGCTCGATCTTTAACTGAATGATGCGGCGGTCGAGTTCGTCAAGTTCCTCCGGTTTCGAATCAGCTTCCATGCGCAGCCGGCTTGCCGCTTCATCAACCAGATCGATCGCCTTGTCAGGCAGAAACCGGTCCGTGATGTAACGGTCAGACATGGTGGCGGCAGCGACGATCGCCGAATCAGTAATGCGAATACCGTGATGAAGTTCGTACTTTTCCTTGAGGCCGCGCAATATTGAGACCGTGTCTTCGACGGTCGGCTGCGAAACAAACACCGACTGAAAACGCCGCGCGAGGGCTGCGTCTTTTTCGATGTGCTTGCGGTATTCATCAAGCGTTGTTGCGCCGACACAATGGAGATCACCGCGCGCGAGTGCCGGCTTCAACAGGTTGGAAGCGTCCATCGCGCCTTCGGCGGCGCCCGCGCCAACCACGGTGTGAAGTTCGTCAATGAACAAAATAACTTCGCCGTTGGACGCTGCGACTTCGGAGAGTATGCCTTTCAGGCGTTCTTCAAATTCTCCGCGGAATTTTGTCCCGGCGATAAGCAGCCCGAGGTCGAGCGACATCAGGCGCCGTTCACGCAGCGATTCCGGCACGTCGCCGTTGACGATTCGTAGCGCGAGACCTTCGACGATGGCGGTTTTACCGACACCGGGTTCGCCGATCAGCACCGGATTGTTTTTTATCCGGCGCGACAATACCTGGATTGTCCTGCGAATTTCTTCGTCGCGGCCGATGACCGGGTCGAGTTTCCCATCGCGTGCCGCCTCGGTGAGATCGCGGGCAAATCTCTTCAACGCATCGAAGCTGTCTTCGGCCGACGCCGTATCGGCGGTGCGGCCTTTGCGAATTTGATTGATGGTCGTGTTCAGCGCCTGTGGCGTGACGTGTGCGGATTTGAGCGCATCGGCGGCAGCGGTTCCGGTCGCGAGTGCCAGCGCCAGTAACAGGCGTTCTGCGGTGACAAATGTATCGCCGGCTTTGTCAGCATCCTGTTCTGCCGATTCGAAAAGCCTGTTGGTTTCCGGCGCAAGGTAAACTTGGCCAGCACCTGAGCCTTCGACCTTGGGCAGTTTGGCAAGGGCCGCCTCGGTCGCGGTCAGCGCTACTTTCGGATCACCACCGGCAGCAGAAATCAGATTGGCGGCAAGACCTTCGCGATCATCGATCAGAATTTTGAGCAGGTGTTCCGGTGTGAAACGCCGATGGCCCGACCGGAGGGCCAAGGTCTGAGCGGCCTGGATAAAACCTCGGCTACGCTCCGTGTAATTCTCGAATTCCATATCGGACCCCTATTGCGGCAGTCTCAACAATCGGCCCCCAGACCTGGCAGGCCGTAGTCGAAGCGGCTGGTCGAGCGCCCGCCGCGGCTCCATAAATATGGTGTGGCGGAGAAGCCGCACAATGGTTGCTTTTGCAAAACGAAGCCGATTTTGCGCTATTTTCAAGCGTTTTGACCCAAAAGCGACCCCGTTGCCGAGAAATTCTAAATCGAGTCGAGGCAGGATTAGGCCGCAGGCGGCAAATTGCAGACGGGAATGAACGCGCCATCAGGACGAAGCCGGAGAAAGGGGCTGGTCGGTAGCTGCAGGTCGTTTGCAGGGTAGCCAAGGGCCGGTGAGGCTAGTTGGCAGCAGCGTCCGTTTCAACGTCAGGCTTTACAACTTTCGCCTCGTTGGGATTATCGCCTTCTTTGACCTCGGTCGCTTCGCCGGCATCGGCCGCCTCAGCTTCAGCCTCTTTGGAAGCTTCCGCTGGCGCCTCGTCCTTGCCACGGCGTGAACGTCGGCCATCGCCATTTCCGGAATTTCCGGAATTGGCAGAATTACCGGCGTTTCCAGCATTGGCATTGCTCGAATTCTGATTGTTCTGATTGTTCTGGTTATTTGCAGCGGCCGCTACAGCGTTGGCGTTCATCACCCGAAAATAATGTTCGGCGTGCTGTAGATAACTTTCATAGGCGATGCGGTCGCCGGACGTATTGGCATCCCGCGCGAGCGTCAGATATTTGTCGTAAACCTGAACTGCGGTGCCACGCAATTTCACGTTCGGGCCGTTGCTCTCAATCGAGCGATTGGGACCATGCCCGCCGCCGTATCCGCGCTTTCCCGAAGAACGCGAGGCGCGGCCTCGCCTTGAACCGGTGCTTTGTCTCATAACCTCTGTATGGGTCGCGGTGCGCTTGGCCCCATCATTCCAGACATGCCGACACATGCCTGCCCCTTTGACAGAACCGCAGCCCTCCGGGCCGCGCACCTAATATCATCACTGTCGGTGGACCTTCCGCCTGCCGATTAAGCCCCTTGGCCCTCGGCCCTCTATAGCGGGTTCCGGCCCAGACCGTAGTCAAAGGGCCGCAGAAATCCAAGCTATTTCTAAGGTTAAGGCCCTAACGCTGAGGGCCGGTGGCAATAATGCAACGCTCAATCCCGGAGAGGTCCGATTTCGACGCAATATGGCCGAATTCTGCGCTTTTCAAGAGCGATTTGACGGCGTCTGCCTGCCCTTCCCCGACCTCAATCAAGGCGATTCCGCCCGGTTCCAGGCAAGAAAAAATCATCGGAGCAAGCCGCCGATAGGCGTCCAACCCGTCTTCGCCGCCGTCGAGTGCAGCCTTTGGTTCGTAATCCGATACTTCTGGAGCGAGCCCGTCGATGTCGGCACGGGCAATGTAGGGCGGATTGGTGAGCACAATATCGAACTGGCCGGTCACGCCTTTGGTCCAATTGCTACACAGGAATTGTGCGCGGGACGCGAGCCCGAGCGCGGCTGCATTTGCAGATGCGGTATCGAGCGCGCGCCGTGAAATATCAACACCGACACCGGAAGCTTTCGGAAGACTGGCCAGCGCGGCGAGAAGAAGACAACCACTGCCGGTGCCGAGATCAAGCAGGCGAAGACCGCGCCGGTTTCCCTGGCTGTGCAAGTCTCCGGCAAATTCAATGGCCGCCTCGATCAGGCATTCGCTGTCGGGACGCGGGTCGAGGGTCGCCGGTGACAGGGCAAAGTCGAGGGACCAGAATTCACGCCGGCCCAATATACGACTGACCGGTTCGCGGGCGGTGCGGCGGGCGACATATTCCTGAAACTTCACCACGGCCTCTGGCGCGACGGCACTTTCCGGCCGCGCGAATATTTTCTCGGTGCTGATTTGGGCTGCGGCCGCCAGCAGAAGTCTCGCGTCGCGTCGCGGATCCGGGACATCGGCGGCGCGGAGCCGAACGGCGGCATCCGACATTAATGCGGCGGCGGTATTTCCGGTGCCGGGTGTGTCGTCGGACATATCAATATCTTCCGCGGTGCCCATTTCCTTGAATTCCCTCGGGAAGCCTAAGCAAGCGTGTGAATCATCATGCGCCGCCGATCCCGCTCAATCGCCGACTTGCGCAAGCCGCGTAGCCTGATCGGCTTCGACCAGTGCGTCGACAACCTCATCAAGTGCCTCCCCCGCCAGAATCCGTTCGAGCTTGTGCGAGGTGAGATTGATGCGGTGGTCGGTGACGCGGTTCTGCGGAAAGTTGTAAGTGCGAATGCGTTCCGACCGATCGCCCGTGCCGATCTGATCGCGGCGTTGCGCTGAGCGTTCTGCGTCCCGTTCCTGGCGTTCCCGCTCGTACAGCCGTGCGCGCAACACCTTCATGCCCTTGGCGCGATTCTTGTGTTGTGATTTTTCATCCTGCTGCGAGACCACAAGGCCAGTTGGGATATGGGTGATGCGGACGGCGCTGTCGGTAGTGTTGACCGACTGGCCGCCGGGGCCCGACGCGCGAAACACATCAACCCGCAAATCTTTTTCTTCGATCTGAATGTCGACTTCTTCGGCTTCCGGCAGAACCGCGACAGTTGCTGCCGAAGTGTGAATGCGACCGCTTGATTCGGTGGTCGGCACGCGCTGCACCCGGTGGACGCCCGATTCAAATTTCAGACGGGCGAAAACATTTTTGCCGGAGATTGTCGCCTGCGCTTCCTTGTAGCCGCCAACACCAGTTTCACTGAGGTGCATGATTTCAAATTTCCAATCGTGGAAATCGGCGTAGCGCTGATACATGCGGAAGAGATCCCCGGCGAACAATCCAGCTTCGTCGCCGCCGGTACCAGCGCGGACTTCCAATATCGCGTTCCGTTCATCGGCCTCGTCTTTCGGCAGCAGCAAGACCTTCAGGGCAAGTTCGCGCGCCGGGATCGATTCGTTCAGTTCCTTGAATTCTTCTTCCGCCATCGCCCGCATTTCTGCGTCGCCGTCTTTATCGGCGATAATTTCGGCGAGATCGGCGATTTCGTGGGTCAGTTTTTTCCAGACCAAGATCTCTTCAACAACCGGCCCCATTTCGGAATATTCCTTGGAGACCTGAACGAACTTATCGGTTCCGGCAAGCGCGGGGTCGGCCAAGGAACTTTCGAGGTCGGCGTGATGACCGAGGATTTTTTTGATCTGGGAATCAGAAATCATGGCGTTACAATTTGACCGGCGCGGATCAGGAAAATCTCAATAAGTCGGCGGCGAGTTTATCGAGCGCAACAGTTTGCTGATCGCCAGAATCAAGATCGCGGACCGTCGCTTCACCGCGCGCGAGTTCGTCCTCGCCGATCAATACAGCAACGCTCGCGTTGTCGCGGCTTGCCCGAATTAAACGTTTTTTCAAATTGCCGCGGAGATCGAGTTTGATGTTGAGCCCGGCGCGGCGGAGCGATTCGGCGAGTTTTATGGCTTCGCGCATTTGTGCAGCGCTGACCGGCACGACCGCAATGGGGCGCGACGACACCGGGTCTTCGTCCAGCAAAAGCGCCATTCTTTCGATGCCACCGGCAAATCCGACGCCGGGCGTGGCCGGGCCGCCCATAACCTCGACGAGACCGTCGTAGCGTCCCCCGGCGATGACGGCGCCCTGTGCGCCCAGCTGATCGGTGACGAATTCGAATGCCGTGAGGCAGTAATAATCAAAGCCCCGGACGAGACGCGGGTTGAGGGTGTAGGCGACATCAATGTCGTCTAGGCCTTCGCAGACGGCGGCGAAAAAGTCTTTCGCCTCCGCCGTGAACGAATCGCTGAACACCGGAGCGTTTGCAACAATCTTGCGGTCGCCCTCGTCTTTCGAATCGAGAATTCGCAAGGGGTTTTTGCGCAGGCGGGTTTGGCTGTCCTCGGACAAGTCACCTTTGTGATCCCCGAAATAATCGACCAGAACCTGCCGGTACGAAGACCGGCTTTCGGTGTCGCCGAGGCTGTTGATCTCCAATTTAATTTTATCTTTGAGGCCAAGCATCTCGAGAATGCGTGCGCCAACGGCGATGACTTCCACGTCGGCCGCGGGACCGGGTTCGCCTAAAAGCTCGATGCCGATTTGATGAAATTGCCGGTAGCGTCCTTTTTGCGGACGCTCGCGGCGGAACATCGGCCCGTCGTAGTAATATCGAAGCGGCAGGTGCTGACTGAGGCCCCCCGATATCAGCGCGCGGGCGACACCGGCGGTGCCTTCCGGGCGCAACGTGACGCTGCCGCCGCTGCGATCCTCGAACGTGTACATTTCTTTTGTCACGACATCGGTGGTATCGCCGAGCGTGCGCTTAAATACTTCGGTCACTTCCATGATCGGCGTCGACATTTCCGCATAGCCATATCGTGCCGAGATATTTCGCGCCGTCTCGGTGACAAGGCGATGGCGTCGCGATTCATCGGGCAGGATGTCGCGCGTACCGCGTATCGGCTGAAGGGCCATCGTCAAATTCCGGAGCGCCGCCAAAACGCGGCTTTGAAGGTTTCTGGTCGGGCGGCGGAGTCGTTTTCGGACTCGGTTTGAGCTTGGGTCTCGAGTTCGTGGGCGCGGGCTTCGACCAATTCAACGATGTGATCGACCAAGTCCGCGTCTTCAACTTTGTGATCCTGATTGCCGTTCACATAAACCATATGGTTGCCGCGACCGCCACCGGTTAATCCGATTTCTGTTTCGCGGGCTTCGCCCGGCCCGTTGACGACGCAGCCGATGATCGAAAGTGTGATCGGCACGGTGATGTGGGCAAGGCGCTGCTCCAACTCGGCGACGGTATCAATCACCGGGAAGGCCTGACGCGCGCAACTGGGGCAGGAAATGATACTGACGCCGCGGTGGCGAAGGCCAAGCGATTTCAGAATTTCATAACCGGCGTAAACTTCTTCGACCGGATGGGCCGAGAGCGATACGCGAATGGTGTCGCCGATACCCTCGGCGAGCAGCATGCCAATGCCGACCGCCGATTTAATTGAGCCCGTGCGAAGGCCGCCCGCTTCGGTGACGCCGAGGTGAAGCGGCGCATCTGTGACAGCGGCGAGTTGCCGGTAGGCAGCAACGGCAAGAAAAACATCGCTCGCCTTCACACTGATTTTGAATTCGTGGAAATCCTCGTCCTGAAGCACGCGGGCATGATTGAGCGCGCTTTCGACCATCGCCTCGGGGCAGGGTTCGGCAAACTTCTCAAGTATGTCCCGTTCCAGCGATCCGGCGTTGACGCCGATGCGCATTGAACAATTGTGATCACGTGCGGCCTTGACGACTTCGCGGACCCGGTCGCGGGAGCCAATATTGCCGGGGTTGATGCGCAAACAGGCGGCGCCGGCTTCGGCGGCTTCAATTGCGCGGCGGTAATGAAAATGAATGTCGGCAACAATGGGGACGTTCGATTCGGCGACGATGGATTTGAGCGCCGCGGTCGAGTCCTCGTCGGGGCAAGAAATGCGAACGATATCGGCGCCAGCTTCTTCGAGCGCCCGCACCTGTGCCAATGTCGCCGCAACATCCGAGGTGATCGTATTGGTCATCGATTGCACCGTGATCGGCGCGTCGCCGCCAACGGCCACGTCGCCAACATGAATCTGGCGGGCCGGGCGGCGGGCGATATCGCGGTAAGGACGGAGGCTCATGGTGGGCCTAACGGGCGCTCAAATTTGAATGGCCGAATCATCCAATGGGCTGATTCGGGGCCTTTATCGGCGATTTCCCATGTTCCGTCAAAGCTTGCGTCAAAGGGTGTTGCGTCAAAGTTCGGGTTAGGTCCCGACGTCGAATAAATGGCTAAATCAGGTGGCCTTTGCGCGGCCAAGGCTCGAGCCGGAATTTATTCGCCGGCGGTTCCCGCGATCAACCGGCTTGGCACAAGCTCCACGTTCCGCCGCACGGCACCCAAGGGACCAACCGCAGGTGTTGCCTCGCCGTCGACCATTACGCGAATGGCGCCCGCATTACCCATCATCATGACGAGGCCAGGACGGTCGGGAACGAGGTAGCGGTCGCCGGGGCGGAGCACGCGGGTGAGCAGTATTTCGCCGCCCCTGCTCCGTACTTGAATCCAGCTTTCGAGTTCCGACACCAGCACGATGCGGGCATCGGTATTGGCAGCGCCAAACGTTTCACCCTCGCGGGTCGTGCGGGGGCCGACCTGCGTCACCAACGGCGGCGGCAGTGCAGCAACGGTGCGGGCCGGTGCAGCTGTTGCTGTCGGTGCAAGTGGTGGTGACGCGGCGGCAGGCGCGGCGGCCACGACTTCACCAGAACCTGTCAGACGGGTCGTACGGTCAGCGGCGGATTGTTCGCCAGAAGCTGTTTCAGAAGACGCCGTTTCGGTCGATGCAGTGTCGGTCGCAGCTGCGGTCGCTGTGGTTGTGGATGTGGATGACGTTGCTGCGGAACGCGGCGTTGCGGGACCTGACGTTTCGGGGCGGGTGTTTGTCCGTGTCTCAACCACAGCAACTTCAGTCGATGATTGAACTGATTGCTCCGAAGGTGCCGGCGCGGCAGGAGATGCGGGCGCGGCTGCGGCGACTTGGTTTGTTACGGGCGTTGACGCGATTCGGTTTGGCGCCGCGCTCTCATCCGTCGCAGCGGGATCGGCAGTTGCAACCTCAGTGGTGACAACTTCCGTCGTAGCAACAGGAGTTGATGTATTTTCGTTGCGGCGGGGCGTGGTCGTGACCGCATCAGAAGTGGCAACGGGCGCAATCACGCGGGTCGCAGGCTCATCCGACGCAGCCGGCGGCGTGATGGTTTGGATAACCGGCGTTCGCGGTCGGGTCGACGCGCGCGCTTCGGTTACCGGTGCGAGACGTTCCGGAACGGCGGCAACGATTTCGCTGGTCCTGCGTTCATCACGCGTGACCATGAACCAACCGGTATAGGCAACCGCTGCAACGATCAGCGATATCAATAAGATCCGGCCGGTCGGCAAACGGCCAGCTTCCATCGGTTCGGGAAAATCGAGTTTTGTTTCCGGTCTCGGTTCGCTGTCTTCTTCCTTGAACTGGCTGATGACGCGGGCCGGATCGAGTTCCAGATATTCGGCGTAGCTACGCAGGAAGCCAAGCGTATAAACGTGTCCTGGCAATCCCTGAAATTGTCCGCCCTCAATCGCCTGCAAATATTCAAGATTGATGCGAAGTGCGTCCGCGACCGAACTGAGCTTGATGTTAAGTCTCTCGCGCGTCGCCCGAAGTTCTGCGCCGATGCCGGAATAATCCGATTCCGGAACCGCGACCACTTCGCGAAAATACAATCCCCCGCGACGTTCCTGTCGCGACCTAGAATTTTGGTTATTCAAATCCCCACTAGCCATATCGATGTCCGAATCGGCGGCCCGCCTACACCCCAAGGCTGCAACGTGAGATTGCAATGCCTGTATTGGGATCTAGGTCGAGGCCACATGCCTCGTGGCCAAAAAAACCTGTGGCAAACCGGGAAAGTTCGCCGGAACTAAACGGAGCCCATTTACGCTCGTACCGGAACGAATAAACTAGACCAGATTTATACTGCAATGGCCACGGTTTAGACAACAAAACCGTGATCTAAGGCGAAGTCTTTTAACTTTTCACGGACGGAATGATCTGCCGAATCGTAGAGATTTTCCATGTAAGCACTGAGTTCCCCGACATCGAGCCGCCGAATCATCAGTTTTATTGGCCCGACCGCGCTCGGTGCGACCGACAGCGACCGAAAGCCAATTCCGATCAAGGCCATGGCGTCGAGCGGCTTTCCCGCCATTTCGCCGCACAGCGAAACCCGCACACCGGCTTCGTTAAAGCGTTCAACCAACGAATGGAGCAGGCGAAGAAAGCCAGGCGCCAGCACATCGTAGCGTTCCGACAGCCGCGGACTAGCCCGGTCGGCGGCAAACAGAAACTGCGCGAGATCGTTAGAGCCAATTGCGACGAAATCGATCAACGGCATCAGTTGCTCGAGCTGCCATATGAGCGCCGGCACCTCGAACATGACGCCGACCTCGAGTTTTGATGGCGCCGGCACGTTTCGCCGCGCGAGCCGTGTGAGCTCGAGATCCAGAATTCTGCGGGCGACGATAAATTCAGACACTTCCGCGACCATCGGAAACATCACCGCAAGGTGACGCCCAGCAGCGGCATGAAGGAGTGCCCGAAGTTGCGTTCGCAGCAGCGCCGGGCGATCGAGTCCGACGCGAATTGCGCGCCACCCCATCGCCGGGTTTTCGTCCGGCGTCCGGCTGCCATCCTGATAGGGAAGGATTTTGTCACCGCCGATATAGAGGGTCCGGAACATGACCGGCTTGTCGGCCGCCTCGTCAAGAATGCGGGTATAGATTTCGGTCTGTTCCTTCACGCCGGGAAGGCCGGGCTGGACTATGAACTGAAGTTCGGTGCGAAAGAGACCGATGCCCTCTGCACCGGAATCTTCAAGGTGCGGCAAATCCAACAAGAGCCCCGCATTCATGTCGAGCCGATGGTACGGGCAACAAGGACGGCATTGTCCGGCAACGCCATTGCGCTCGCCGCCGTCGCGCCGGTCAAATGGCGAAGCAAACGGTTGGAAAGATCGTCGAGATCTTGCAGGCGTTCGCGAAAAAATGGATCGGTCTTGCCGGACATGCGCTCGCGCGTATTAACCTGCACCCGTTGCACGGCAGCCTCTGCCGTCAGGCCCCCTCGGATCGCTTCGTCGATGCGGTCCCGCCAGCCGCGATCGCGCGAAAACATCCAGTATGTTTCTAGGATCACGCTGTCTTCGCCGCCGCCGCGCGCCATCGCCCCTTCAACCAGATCATCAATTGCATCGGCGAGGCCGGACAGTGCCTGATCGAGGCGGATTTTTTCGTTGTCCGGATCGTCGGCGACCAGTTGGCTCACTTCAATTGGCGGGTCGTGAAACACCACCTGCCCATCTGCAAGACCAACGGCCAAGGGAACCCCTTCAAGCCGTTGCGGCAGTGTCACGTTTCCGGATGTTTCGAGAAGTTCGTCGGGCGAAACAAGTTGACCGCCGCCAACAATTTCGGCCAGCACTATCGCAATAATTTGCAACGCCTCGACTTCGTCTTCGCCGTAACCGCGTGCCGTTCGGTTTTGCACGGCAAGAACCCCGACGACTTGCCCCGCGTGCAAAATCGGTACGCCGAGAAATGAACGAAACGATTACTCGCCGGTTTCTGGGCGATAGGCGAACAGGGAATGGGACCGGGCGTCCGAAAGATTGAGCGGTCGCGCGTGCGCGGCGATGTCGCCAACCAGCCCCTCGCCGATCCGAAGGCGGGTCGAATGGACAGCCTCCGGATTGAGGCCAAATGTCGCGAAGAGCTCGAGGATTTCACCGGCGCGGCGAAGATAGATCGAGCAAACCTCGGCAACCAGATTGTCTGCGATTGCCGCGGTCAGGTTATCGAGGCGGGATTGCGCCGCCCCTTCGGCTGCCATGATCGCCCGCAACTGGCGCAGCAGCGTCCGGGGGCCTATCGATTCGATCACCGTCATCGGCCAATTATAGCGCAATCATTGAGGCCACATGACGCGCGGCAAATGCGCGCAGACTTGCGGATTAGTCTTTTTGAAGACTCAGGTGAGCTGCGTCAAAACGCTTATTAGACGGCGGCTTTTTCCTGATTGGCAGCGTCCAAACCCAGTTCAGCGCCCAAAAACTGTCCCGCCAGCGATTCGACCGCCTGGTCGATAAGTTCGCTGAGGATCTCGGCGACCGGCTGTTCAGTTTTGACAAGTCCGATGCTTTGCCCGGCCATCACCGACCCGCCCTTCACGTCACCATCAATGGCGGCGCGGCGGAGTGCGCCGGCCCAGAATCGTTCGATTTCGAGCTGCGCCTCAATGAGCGTCAGTTCGCCGGAATTGTGACGGGCGATAACCGTCCGCTGCGTTTCCATGAACGTCACCGTCGCCTCATTGGCGAGCGCGCGGACCGGGATCACCGGAAAACGCGGATCGAGCTGGACCGACAAAACAGCGTCGCGCGCATTGGCACGATAAAATGCCTTCTTGAAATTGGGGTGGGCGATTGATTCAGTGGCGCAGACAAACCGCGTTCCCATCTGCACGCCACTGCCACCGCTTTCGAGATACATGGCAATGGCTTCGCCACGGCCGATGCCGCCAGCCACAAATATCGGCACGTCATCGACGCTGGGCAGAATCTCCTGGGCGAGCACGCCAGTCGCGACCGGGCCGATATGACCGCCGGCCTCCATCCCTTCGATGACAATTGCGTCCGCACCGTTCCGGACAAGACGTTTTGCAATCGCCAAGGCCGGCGCAAAGGCAATGACCTTCGCACCGCCTTGTTTGATGTGTTTGATGGATGCGGCTGAGGCGAGGCCACCGGCCAAAGCAATGTGCGTCGCGTTCGCCTTATGGCAGACATCAATCAAGGCTTCGAGATCGGGATGCATGGTGATCAGGTTGACGCCGAACGGACGGTCGGTAAGCGCCGCGGTCGCCGCAATTTCCTCGGCCAACTGTTCGGGGTTCATCGAGCCACAGGCGATGACGCCAAATCCACCGGCGTTGGAAATCGCCGATACCAAATTCCGTTCCGACAACCACGACATCGCGCCGCCGAGTATTGCGTATTCGGAGCCAAGAAATTCAGTGCCGCGACGCCACAAGGAATCGAGGCGGGCGCGGGCGGAAGCGTAAACAGCAGAATCAGTTTGCATCGAGACCATAGGCGGTATGAAGGGATGTGAGTGCGCGTTCAACAAATTCCTCGGCGACCAAAACGCTCACTTTGATTTCGGAGGTTGAGATCACCTGGATGTTGATGCCCTGTTCGGCGAGAACGGAAAACATTGTTTTGGCGACACCGGCATGGCTGCGCATGCCAACACCGATAACGGAAATCTTTGCGACCTCAGCGTCGGTGTAGACGTTTTCAATATCGAGCGAGGCGCGAATTTTTTCGATGACCGCCGTTGCTTTATTCAGATCAGCGCGGCTCACCGTGAACGTGATGTCGGCTCTCTCGCCATTCGGTGACGCACTTTGAACGATCATGTCGACGTTGATGTCTGCGTCGGCGAGCGGGCCAAACACGGCTGCCGCAACGCCCGGCTGATCGGAGACGCCTTGCAGCGCGATTTTTGCTTCGTCGCGGGTATGCGCGAGGCCGCTGACGACGCCCTGTTCTGCGATCTGATCTTCTGCCACGACCATCGTTCCTGCTGTTCTGTTGAAGCTGGACAAAACCTGCAGCGTGACGCCGCCGTTCATCGCCGCCTCGACCGAACGTGTCTGCAAAACACGCGCGCCGACGGAGGCCATCTCCAGCATTTCTTCGTAGGTAATCTTATCAAGTTTGTGGGCCTTGGGGACGATCCGCGGATCGGCCGTGTAGACGCCGTCGACATCGGTGAAGATATCGCAGCGATCCGCCTTGATAGCCGCCGCCAGCGCAACTGCACTGGTATCGGTTCCGCCCCGGCCGAGTGTGGTTATGCGGCCGTCGGGGCCGACACCCTGAAAACCGGCAAGCACCGGAATGACGCCGTTCTGAAGTTCTTTCTCGAGCGCCGCTGCATCGATCGCCTTGATCCGGGCGCGGCCATGCACGCCGTCGGTCATCACGCCCGCCTGCCAACCGGTGAACGACCGCGCTTTCAGGCCGAGATCCTGTAATGCGAGCGCGGTCAAACCGGCCGAGACTTGCTCTCCGGCAGAAACCACGGTGTCATATTCATGCGGGTCGGCGCTCACGCCGATGTCGCGGTCGGTCTTGATAGTGATGCCTTCGACATAGCCGACCAGACGATCAGTGGTGCCGGCCATCGCCGAGACCACGACCGCGAGTTGGTGGCCTTCCGCTGCCATTTCGGCGACTCGCGCAGCAACGGCACGAATCCGGTCGAGATCACCAACCGAGGTGCCGCCGAATTTTGCTACGATTCTCGCCATTGTCCCGTCCGTGTTCGGTGCGGAAGGCCAATATTTGGCGACCGCGCGTGCACAAATTCCAACTCTGCCCCGGAAAAGGCGCTTATATACGTGTTCGGACGGTGCCGCGCAACAAATCGGCGCTGCCCGGACATTGAGTGCGCGCAACAGGAGAACCAGTGATCGAGACGACCAATAATAGCCTCGATGCCAGCGTCGATTCGGTAGAAGTCGCGCGCTTTGCCGAGGCCGCCGACGACTGGTGGGATGAGGATGGCCCGTTTCGGCCGTTGCATCAGCTGAATCCGGTGCGGCTCGATTACATCTGTGAGCGCCTTTGTGCCCATTTTGGCCGCAACCCGCGCCACCTAGATTCCCTGAAAGGCCTGCGCATTCTCGATATTGGCTGCGGCGGCGGACTGCTGACTGAACCGATGACCCGGCTTGGCGCCGAAACAGTTGGCGCGGACGCAGGCGAAGAAAATATCGAAGCGGCCAAAAGGCACGCCGAATTGGTTGGGCTCGACATCGACTACGTTGCCGCCACCGCTGAAGACCTCGCCGAATGGGGCGAAACGTTCGACGCGGTTCTCAACATGGAAGTGATCGAACATGTCGCCGACGTAAACGCCTATATGACCGCCTGCGGCAGCCTGATCCGCCCCGGCGGCGGCATGGTGTTTGCGACCCTAAACCGGACGCTGAAAGCCTATGCACTTGCGGTGTTGGGCGCGGAATATGTGCTGCGCTGGATGCCCAGAGGCACCCACGACTGGAACCGGTTCTTGAAACCGTCCGAGTTCGCCGCGCATTTGCGCGCCGCCGGTCTAAACGTTGACGATCTGGAAGGCGTCAAATTCGATGTGGTTGAGCACAACTGGGCCCGCACCAAATCTCTCGATGTGAACTATATGGGCTTTGCAACAAAAGGCGCCGAGTAGGGGCTGCGAACTGACGACGGTTATTCGCCGCCGCGTTCGATCAAATCGAACAGTCTTTCATTCTCCGTTGCCGCAAGTTCGCGGATGAAATTAATCGCGCCCGCCACAATTTCAAAATGGACATCGCCGCCAAAGCTCTTGAGTTCGTTCGCCGCCTTCTCCATCGGCGGAATCCAGCGCGTATCCAATTCCCCAACAAACATTGTCACCTTCAAACCAACCAGTTTCTCAAGCCCCGCCTGATGCGGAAAGCCCGGAATTGCTGTCAGACTTTGAAAGCGGTCGGGAAAGTCGAGCGCGACCCGGAAGGCGCTGATGCCGCCGTTCGAAATGCCGGCAACATGATGTTTCGGGCCAACGTTAAATTCGTTTTCGATCGCATCCAGGAACAGGGGAATTAAGATCGCCCCGCCGCGAAAATACAATTCGCCTTCGGGCGCGACCGGACTGACGACGATCATGCCCCGCTTTTTTGCCTGCGCCTCAAAAAAAGAAATACCGGCATTGACCATGTCCCGCGTCTGCGGATCAGGCGGCAGAGCGAGCAACAGCGGGTAGGATTTATCGGCTTGATATCCATCCGGCAGGACAAGGGCGTATTCGATGACCACGCCGCTCGGAAGCGTAATATTTCTGTATTCCGCAGCCTGCGCAGGAACCGATCCAAGGGCGACCATGCCGAGCAGAATAGCAAATAACCTGAAGAACTTGTTCATTTCAGTGCGCCTCGCATTAAACCAATTCAGACATTGGTGCCGCGAAGATCAGCTTGGCCGTGACATACCTGTACCGGCCCGAAAAAAGAAATGATTTAGGCGTCTTTGGCCTTCGGCCACGGCAGCACGCCAAAATCGACACCCTCTTCGTGCAAGCTTGCCGCTTCATCAGGCGTGGTTTCACCGTAAATATTGTGATGTTCCACTTCGCCGTAATGAATTTTGCGCGCTTCCTCGGCAAAACTGGGGCCGACGTAATCGCAATTGTCCTCGACCTGCGTCCGCATGGTTTGCAGCATCTGAACCATTTTTGCGGCGCGTTCAAAATCGCCTTTGGTGGCCAGCGCAGGCGGGCCGTCACCAGAATCCGCAACGGCGGGCGTGTTGGCGGTCATGTCGGGCGATGCGAAATCAGCATTTGACTCGGAGGCGTCGGGCAAGTGGCGTGGCGCTGGCGATTTCCGGGTGGCGACGCTCGGCGCCATTAACGCCTTATGGACATCGTCGCTGCCGCATACCGGGCATGAAATTTTAGCTGCCTTCACCTGTTGGTCGAAGGCGGCGGAGCCCGGAAACCACGCTTCAAAAGCATGGCTGTTTCCGCATTTCAAATCAAAGACGATCATTCAATAAAGCCAGCGTGACAATTAAGAGAGCTTCGCTTCTTTTTGCGCGTCCGGATCGCGGGCCGGGCCGAACGCTAATACTGTAACATGAGAGGGGACGCAACCGTGCCAAGGGCGGCGCTTCGCCAAAGCCATGAACCAATCAAAAAGTCCCAATGAATCAAGCCTTTCCGCGCCATCGGAGTGGGTAACGAATTTCGCTCCCCGGATCGAGGCAGGTGCACTCGTGCTCGATCTCGCCTGTGGGAGCGGCCGCCACACCGCCTATTTCCGGTCACGCGGCCACCCGGTGACGGCAATCGACCGCGATATTTCGCGATTGGACGCGTTCAAAAATGAGTCCCGCTCAAATGACCCAGAGGTCAAAGCGATTGAAGCTGACCTCGAGACCGATGCCGGCCTGCCAAAGTTCCCGGATAAGTTTGGCGGCATCATTGTCACCAATTATCTGCATCGGCCTTTGTTCCCGGCAATCATTGAAGCGCTGGCACCAAACGGGGTGCTGATTTACGAGACGTTTGCAGTTGGCAATGAGGCTTACGGCAAACCGCGCAACTCTGATCATCTTTTGCAGCCAAATGAATTGCTGAATTTATGCAGCAAATGTTTGTCGGTCGTCGCTTATAAGCACGGGTTTGTTGATCGCCCGCGCGAATCTGTTCTGCAACGAATCTGCGCGATCAATATTTCGACGGATTAGGCTGCGCCTTGTTGAGATTCGGGCGCAGGTTAGGCTGCGCCTTTAACATCGGTCACAAGCTTTGGCGGCACGGTAATTTCGCGGTCATGGTCGAGCGCGGGAATTTGGCTGCGCGCCTTACCAACTTCGGCTATATCGAGATCGGCGGTAATGATGCCGGGCGATTCGCCGCCGTCAGCAAGCACCTCACCCCACGGCGATACAACTAGAGAATGACCGTAGGTTTGCCGCTTGCCGGGATGGCTGCCGGTTTGTGCAGGCGCGATTACATAACATCCGGTCTCAATTGCTCGCGCGCGCAGCAGCACATGCCAGTGCGCCTCGCCGGTGACTTTGGTAAACGCCGACGGCACCGTCAGGATGCGGGCGCCGCCGTGGGCAAGGGCGCGGTAGAGATGAGGAAAGCGGAGATCGTAACAAACCGTGACGCCGATCTGCCCGAATGGGGACTCGGCTAGCACGGCCTCGCTGCCGGGCTCGAACCTTGCCGATTCGCGGTAGGTCTCGCCGTTTGGCAGCTCAACATCAAACATGTGAATTTTGTCGTAGCGGGCGACCACTTTTCCCGCCGCCGAAATCAAAAATGAACGGTTGGCGATCATGCCCGAATCAAGTGCGATGCCGAGCGAACCAACGAGAACCCACAAACCGCATTCACGGGCGACGTCGGAAAACGCCTTGAGCGCCGGATGATCATCTTCGGGCCGGGCCATCGCGAGGGTTTCCCGACCGCTCGCGCCCATCATCACAACATTTTCCGGAGTTGTGACAAATTCGGCGCCGGCCGCATGGGCCGCCCGAATACCAACCAGGGCCGCGTCAATGTTCGCCGCCATATCGTTTTGGGTGTTCGTCTGAATACAGGCGACCCTAAAGGTCGAAGACATCAGGCTCCTGCGAGTAGTGGGTCCAGTTCCCCATTACGTTCCAGCTCGATTAATTCGTCGCATCCCCCAATGCCGTTGCCGTCGATGAATATCTGCGGAACCGTGTAACGGCCATCGGCAAGGTCCGTCATCTGCTGCCTTTTCTTGTTGGAAAAGGTGACGTCGATTTCGTCGTAGGCCACGCCTTTTTTCTTCAGCAGGCTGATTGCCCGCGCGCAAAACGGGCACATCATCGTGGTGTAGATTTGGACTGGAGGCATGGCCAAAGTTTCTCAAATTTGAACGTCACCAAATAATATAGTGCGCGCTTTGAGGATTTCCAAAGGCAGGCCCCGATCGCCGTCGCAACATTCGACAAATTTTGGTGATTTTCGGTGGCCGCAGCGCCTCAACGCGGCTTAATCCGCGCCTTTCGGCGATAGCACATGGGCAAAGGTCAGCACGCCGACTTCCGCCGCCCCTGCGGCCAATAGGGCACTGGAACAGGCCTCTGCGGTCGCCCCCGAGGTGAGAACATCGTCGATCAGGACGATCCGCTGGTCCTGAAGGGCTGGTGACCGGGTGGCCCCCACGGAGAAGGCGCCGGCGACGTTTCTACGTCTTTCGACACGGCCAAGGCCGCCTTGCGGCGCTGTCCGGCGAACACGAACCAAGGCATCGGGTATCACCGGTATATCGGCAACTTTGGAAATCGCGAGCGCCAGCATCGCCGCCTGATTGTATTGCCGCGCCCAGAGACGACGCCGGTGCAGTGGCACCGGAACCAGGCAATCGGCGCCGTTGAGAACCTCAGCACCGGCGCGTGCCATCCATTCGGCCAAGGGGTTTGCGCGTTCAGTGCGGTCGCTGTGTTTGAAGCCGAGAATTATGTCTCGCGCCCGGTCGTTGTAGCGCACCACCGCGCGCGCACTTGAATAAAGCGGACGCCCGCAAGCGCCGCAGACCGGGTCGGTGATAAACTCGAGCTCCGACCAGCAATCTGAACAAAGATGGGCGTGACGATCAATTGCGGCGCGGCAGGAAAGACATTGCGGCGGTAAAATCGAATCGATGATCGCCTCGCTGGTCCGCGTGAAAAGTCTTTGTGTTATTCCCAATTCACTCATCGCGATTACGGCAAAACCCGTTCCATCCACAGCGTGTCCCAATAACGATCAAACTTCCGCCCGACTTCGGTCAGCGTGGCGAGATCGTGAAAGCGGAATTTCCGGTGAAGCGCAATCGAGGCATCATTCGGTAACGTGATGATGGCGTAGGCGCGGTGAAGGTCTTCAGTGGCGAGTGCCGCGAACAACGCCTCATAAAGATCGACGCCGAGGCCCCGGCCTTGAAATCCCGGGCGCAGATAGACCGTCGTTTCCACCGTGGTGTCATAAGCCGGTTTCGGTCGAAACGGAGTTGAGCAGGCGTAACCAACGATTTCGGATTCACACGCCGCAACCAGCAGCCGGTGCCGGGCGCCATCTGAAAATCGCACAAACCAGGGCGCGCGAGCCTCGATCGTGAAAGGCGTGGTATCGAAGGTGCAGGGCGAGCTTTCAATAAAGTGGTTGTAAATATCGAGGACCGAAGCGTGATCGGCTGCGGTCGCCTCCCGAATAATGCAGTCGGCCGCGCCCGCCTGGGTGCCAGAATTCGGTTGCTCAGACATCTGCGCACGATGCCTGAATGCAGCAGCGGAGGCGAGCCCGTTCGGCGTTGAACCCGTCGTGAGGCGTTTAGCCCGCCAATCTGAGTTCCTCGCCGGTTTCCAGCACCGTCTTTAACCCGCTCAATATTATTGCCCAGCCGGAGCGAACGTGTTCGAAGGTGAGCGGTGCATTGGTGCATTCATGAATGACGGTCAGCTTGCAGATGTCGCCGTTCTCAACAATTTCGAACGTGACACGGGTTGGGCCTTCCTTCAGCAGTTCTTCGTCGTATTCGACGTTCCAGTCGAGTACGAGTTTTTTGAATGGTACGGCCTCGACGACAATTCCAGAGACGTTGAGTTTGCCGTCGGTCTCGAGATATTCAAATCGTGCGCCCTCGGAAAAAACTGAGTGGATCTCGGTGCCAAAAAAATAACGCCGTGTCATTTCCGGCGTGGTAATCCCCTGCCACAATTTTTCCGGCGTGGTCTGAATAAAGGTCTCGAATACATGTGTCGGTTTCGGCATTTGATTCTCCAGTTCATTCTTCAGGTCGGCGAGCGGCGCGGCCCAGCGGGTCGCATATTTCGAAATCCAGCGATCGCGGATCGCAAGAATGGGAAACGGATTGAGGTAGTGGAGTTTTTCGCGGCCAACTTTACGGGCAACCACGAGGCTGGCGCGTTCCAGCACGCCGAGATGTTTCATGACGCCGAACCGCGTCATATCGAGGCGGACGGAAAGGGCGCTGAGGCTTTGCCCGTCCTGGTCAAACAGGCGGTCGAGCAGGACCCGCCGGGTGGGATCGCCGAGCGCTTTGAAGACAGATTCCATACCTGATGGTTCCATTCCTCATTTTAGGTGACTATTTAGTCACCTATCAAAAATATAAGGAAATATTGGTGAAACCGCGGCTTTTGCGGCAGGACGGGGCGACAAATGTGGCCTTTGCTTATGCCAAAATACGCTTCGCCTGTGGCAAAGTGGCGCCGATATGAACGACACCGCAAACGGCCCAATTCAGATTTTTGACCGCGCGAGCGTCCGCCGCCACCGCGCGCGGGCGGACCTCAGCGGCGAACACGGCTTCCTGTTTCGGGAGCTGGCCGAAAGGCTGGCCGAACGCCTCGGCGAATTTGACCGCAACTTTGCCAACGCGGCCCTGTTCGGTGACCGGGCAGGACTTCTGCAAGTGGCGCTCGATTCAACCGGCGTGAAGACCTTACGCGGCGTCCACTCCCTGTTCACGGTGGCCGATGAAATTTCCGAAAGCGTCGCCGGTTATGATGACGACGCGCTCAATCTCGGTGTGGCGAAACTCGATCTGGTGATGTCGCACCTGACCCTTCATTGGATCAACGATTTGCCGGGGGTGTTGTTGCAGATCAATAAGGCGTTGCGGCCGGACGGGCTATTTCTCTCCTCGATGTTCGGCGGTGAAACGCTGACGGAGTTGCGTCAGGCGCTCTCCATCGCCGAAGAAGAAATTGAAGGCGGCGTCAGTCCGCGCGTTTCGCCGTTTATCGATATTCGGGATGCCGGTGCGCTGTTGCAGCGGGCGGGCTTTGCTTTGCCGCTCGCCGATATCGACACCATCGTTGTCACCTACGAAGATATTTTTTCGCTGATGCAGGACCTTCGCGGCATGGGCGAAACCAACGCCGTCCATCAGCGCCGAAAAACTTTTGTACGACAGGAAACCTTGATGCGGGCCGGCGAAATATACGCCCAAGAATTTTCTGATTCGGACGGGCGCTTGCGCGCGACCTTTCAAACCGTTTTTCTCACCGGATGGGCACCAGACGAATCGCAACCCAAACCGCTTCGCCCTGGCAGCGCGAAAGCGCGCCTTGCCGACGCCCTTGGCACCGAAGAAATTCCGACCGGCGAAAAGCCGGGGCACTAAGTTTGGTGCGAGGCCCGGAACGAAACGGATCAGACGAAATCCCGCAACAGCGCGACCAAAGACACGTCAGCAGGCGGCATCGCGAGGTCGCGCATGTCGATCGGTCGCATCCATTTGAGCGCCTGGCGGTCCCGCGGCGTCATCAACCCCTCCCATACCCGGCAGACGTATAAATACATCAGCAGGTGAAAGTCATCGTAGGCATGGCTCGCAAACGTAAACGGCGCGAGGCAGCTTTCGGTGACGTCGATGTCGAGCTCTTCTTTTAGCTCGCGGATCAACGCCGTCTCAGGCGTTTCGCCGGGCTCGATTTTGCCGCCGGGAAATTCCCAGAGGCCCGCCATCGATTTTTCCTCAGGCCGTTGTGCGACCAGAACCCGCCCTTCGACATCGACCAGCGCGACCGCGGAGACAAACACCTGCGGCAATATTTGGCTCGACAACCATTCGGCGCGGGTGAGGCAAAAGGACAAGGTCGGCAAGTTGGTATTGCGGGCAACCAAATGGGAAAGCACTTCGCCAGTGATCCGGAACCCGGCCTTTGCCAGTACGCGCTGTGACGGCGGATTATCAATCGCAACTTCCGCCCATAACATTGGGATGCGGAGCGTACTGAACGCATAATCAACAACGGCGACAACGGCCTCGCTGATCAATCCCTGACCCCAATAGGGTTTGCCGAGCCAATAGCCGACTTCCGCGCCTTCTAAGCCGGGGACGGAATCGTCAGCTTCATGAAGCCCAATGCCGCCAATGAAAGCGCCGTCGGATTTCCGTTCCATTGCGAAAATGTGGCCCGGATCTTTTTGCGCGCGGGCAATAAACTCAGCCGCGTCCTGTTCACTGTAGGGATAGGGGACGCGCGCCAAGTATCGAACTGTGTCGGTGTCGTTGAAAAGCGCAACCATCGCGCCCGCGTCTTCGTCTTTGAAGGCGCGCATTCGAATCCGGTCGCACTCGGGGCCGGTCATGATATTGGGTTGGGCGCGTCCAACGGTGTCCGGATTTGTTCCAGCGCATCAGGCGCCTGCCAGCGATAGGCGGTAACCGCGAGCGGATGGCCAAAACCGGCAACGGTGCCTTCGGCCTCAAAGCCGCATTTCAGCAACGTCCGCACAGACGCCGCGTTGTCACCGAGGACTTCGGCCGCGACCGAGCGCACGCCGTGCACGCGGACGACATAATCGAGCACCGCAATTGCCGCCTCTGTCGCATAACCGCTGCCCCAATAATCCCGACCAATCCAGAAGCCGAGTTCACAGCCGAGCGCACCGGGGCCGATTTCAATACCGCCAGCGAGAAGCCCGGTCGCCCGGTCTTCAATTGCAAAGCGGACGCCGGTTCGGGGTCCACGTTTCAGGTTGGGGCGGGCGGAAATCCACGTCTCGGCGTGTTCCAGCGTGTAGGGAAAGGCATCCGGTGAAAGCGGCCGTACAACTTCCGAATCGCCAAGCAGACGTGCGAGCGCCAGCTTATCGGCCCCGCTGAAGGGGCGAAGGTTGAGGCGTGCCGTCAATATCGACGGTGCCTCATCAGGGGCAACTGGCGTGCCGCAGGATGCCGGATTGATATCCGGTCCATGGTCAAGCGCTGGCGCGAATTGGGGCGCAGCTGTGCGCACGGCGTTAGGTTCGGTAATCGGCATTGATTCTGATGTATTCGGCAGTGAGGTCGCAGGTCCAGACGGTGAAACGACTCCGTCCGACTCCGACATCAATGGTAATTTCGATCTCATTCCGCTTCATATGCTCCGCAGCATCGGCTTCGACATAACCCGGCGCAACCACACCTTGTTCCGCAACCACCACCGAACCGAACTTGATCGAAAGTTTGTCACGATCCGCACGCTCACCCGCCTTGCCGACGGCCATGACGATGCGGCCCCAATTCGGGTCTTCACCAGCGATCGCCGTTTTCACCAAAGGCGATTCAGCGACCGACAATGCGATCCGGCGGGCCGCCTTTTTTGAAGCCGCACCGGTGACCGTGACAGCCACGAACTTCGATGCGCCCTCGCCGTCCCGCACAATCTGATGGGCAAGGTCTGTCATCACCGTACCAAGCGCCTTCTTAAAACCTCGTAAACGGGAATCAGATGCATTCTCAATGGGGCCATGCTCAATGGGGCCATGTTTCGCACCCCCGCTTAATTCGGTCGCACCGGTGGCGAACAAAAGCACGGTGTCGGAGGTCGAGGTGTCGCTATCGACGGTGATCGCATTAAACGACGTTTGATTGGCGCGAACGAGGCAGGCCTGAAGTATTGGCGCCGGAAGGGTTGCGTCCGTGAACAGAAATCCGAGCATCGTCGCCATGTCCGGCGCGATCATGCCGCTGCCCTTGGCAATTCCATTGAGGACATAGGGCTTCCCGTCCAACTGAAACGTGGTGCCAGCACCTTTTGCATAGGTGTCGGTTGTGCGAATGGCCTCCGCGGCGGCCTGCCAATTCCCCGGCGAAAGCGTGGCCTTGAGGTCCGGTACGACGTCGATCAGACGGTCGACCGGCATTTCTTCGCCGATCACGCCGGTGGAGGCGACATAGATTTCGTCGGCCCGGCACCCAATCGCCTGACCAACGGCAGCAGTCGCTGTCGCGACCGCGCGAACGCCGGCATAACCGGTGAAGGCATTGGCATTGCCGGAATTCACGATCAGCGCGCGCGCAACGCCATTTGGCAATATTGCCCGGCACCAATCGACCGGGGCGGCAGCAGTCTGCGATTTTGTCAGAACACCGGCGACCGTTGTGCCGGCATCCAATTCGACCAGCATCACGTCCGTCCGGCGATAGCGGATGTTGGCCTCGGCCGCCGCCAGGCGCACGCCCGCGACCGGTCTTAGATCCGGGAAATTCGCGGGCGCAAGCGGCGAGCGGGTGAGTTCCGTCATTTCAGTTTGATCGCATCAAAATGAGGACTTCAAAATGATTGGCGATGTCCTGGAAAATTCTTATTGGTCGAGAATATTACCGTCGGCATCATAGAGAATAATTTCGGATTTCCTGCGCTGAAGCTCGAGAACTTCGGTGATGGCGGCGCGAAACAGTTCCTGGCTGATCTGATCGTAAACTTCGATCAACGGCGGCGGCGCGGTTTCGCGGCGATCTTCCACCATGATCAGATGCCACCCGAATTTGGTTTTGACCGGTGCGGAGAATCCGCCAATTTCCATAGACCAGGCCACATCGGCAAATTCCTTCACCAGACCGCTGTGTTTGTAATAACCAAGATCGCCGCCGGCCGGTGCGGACGGCCCGGTTGAGCGTTCCCGGGCAAGAGTCTGGAAATCGCCGCCTTCTTCGAGCAATTCGTAAATCTCTTCGGCCTCTTCCTGGCTATCGACCAGAATGTGCCGGGCGCGAACTTCGATCTCGCCGCCCTTTTCGGCAAAATTGATCTGGTAATAGGCGACGATGGCCTCATCGGTGATCGCCCCGTCACCCACCTTCTGGATGATCTCGTCTCGCAGGATTTGGTTGACGGCCGAATCGATGCGTCGTTTTACCGCCGGATCCTGATCGAGGCCGTCGCTACGGGCAAGCGTCGACAGAAGCGCGGTATTGACCATTTCCCGGATCGCCAGCGGAAACAACTGGGCTTGCGGGATCTGCTGAACCTGCGGCGGCAGGGTGGCGATAAAGTCGGCCACGTCCGACGCCAGAATCTCGACGCCGTCCACCCTGGCCAAAACTGCATCCGGCGGCGGGCCGTCTTCCTGGGCCTGAAGCGCTGCACCACCAAAAAGAAGCGGCGCGACAAGCGCCGAAACAGCGGCATACCGCGCCGTACGGGAGATCAGGGAATTCATGGGACGCCTCTTAGAAGGGGATGCCAGCGGTTGTAATACGTTGAGAATCAAGGGCCCTAACGCCCGAGCCGCGTCTTATAACATGACCGGGGGCCCCTTTGACCACGGGAAAGGGCACTATTGCCGCTCTTCACCGAGCCTTGATGGGTCTCTGAAGGCCGTTTTTTCCCAGCGTTTCGGTTTGAAATCCGCCGCCTCATGGCAAACGGCTCCCATAGATATACTTGATTGGAATCGAATCAAGATCGACATCTTCAAGGCAACGGACGTTGATTCCCCAATCGTCTGGCGCAGTGCGTGGCCGCCGGAATGTCAGAACGCCACAATTCTTGCAAAAATAATCCCTGGCGACGTGGGTGTGGAATGAGTAGGAGCTGAGGTCCTCAAGCGGGGTGAGCAATCTAAAGCAGTCAGATTCAACGCGATGAATTAGAGCTCCCCGACGTCTGCAAATGGAACAGTCGCAACTGCGCACATGATCGAGGACGGCATCGATCTCGAATTGGACGCGGCCGCAATGGCAAGAGCCGCGATATGTCTTGCTCAAACAGTGCCCCTTCATCGCTATGAATACGCGATCTCCCCTTTGTCTGGCATTTCTACCATATCCATCGTCGCCCTTCGCTTGTCGATGACGCCTACCGTCCTGGACTTGCCGGGTCTCGCAGGCATGACCGGACCCCCCTTTGACCACGGGAAAGGGCGTCTGGGCTGCCGATCACCCAGCCTTGATGGATCGCGAGCGGCTTTGTTTCACCGGGTCTCGTTGACAGAGCGGTATCGGCTGCTTATGTCTCATTTCGCCCCCAAGCGCACTGGGGTTTCCCCCAAAGCGTATGGGGGTTTGTCTTTTTATTCTCAGCCCTTAGGACACCCATGATTGGCGCGATTGCCAGGCGATTACTCGGCTCAGCCAACGAGCGCATCATCAAAGGTCTACAAAAGTCTGTCGACGCGACCAACGCCCTTGAAGATCAAACCAAGGCGCTATCCGACGACGAGTTGCGCGCCCAGACCGACAAATTCCGGTTCCGCGTCACCGGCGGCGAAAGCCTTGAATCGCTGCTGCCGGAGGCCTTTGCCGTCGTTCGGGAAGCCGCCCGCCGGGCGCTGGGTGAGCGCCATTACGACGTCCAATTAATCGGCGGCATGGTTCTACATAGCGGCGAGATTGCCGAGATGAAGACCGGAGAGGGTAAAACCCTGGTCGCGACCCTGGCCGTTTATCTGAACGCACTTGGCGGCAAGGGCGTCCACGTCGTTACCGTCAACGACTATCTGGCGACCCGCGATTCGGAATGGATGGGGCGCGTCTACAAATTTCTTGACCTCAGCGTCGGCTGCATTGTTCACGGCCTCGACGACGACCAGCGCCGCAGCGCCTACGGATCGGACGTGACCTACGGCACCAATAACGAATTCGGCTTTGATTATCTCCGCGACAACATGAAGTTTGAGCGCGAATCGATGGTCCAGCGCGAGTTTAACTTCGCCATCGTCGATGAGGTCGATTCGATCCTGATCGATGAAGCACGGACACCGTTGATTATTTCCGGCCCGACCGAACAGAGTTCGGAATTGTATGTCTCCCTCGATCTGCAAATTCCAAAACTGACGGCGGCGGAATTTGAAGTCGATGAAAAGGCGCGTACCGCCGTCCTGACCGACGCCGGTGTCGAGCATATCGAGGCCCTGCTTACCAGCGACGAGTTGCTGAAGGGCGCCAGCCTTTACGATCTCGAGAATGTCGCCCTGGTGCACCACGTCAATCAGGCCTTGCGCGCACACAAACTATTTTCCCGCGATACCGATTACATCGTGAAAGACGACAAGGTCGTCATCATTGATGAATTTACCGGTCGCGCGATGGAAGGCCGGCGTTATTCAGAGGGTCTCCACCAGGCGTTGGAAGCGAAAGAGCGTGTATCGATCCAGCAGGAAAACCAGACGCTTGCCTCGATTACGTTTCAGAATTTCTTCCGCCTCTATCCCAAACTCGCCGGCATGACCGGCACGGCGTTGACCGAAGCGGCGGAATTTGGCGACATCTACGATCTCGAAGTGGTTTCCATTCCGACCCATTTGCCGATGATCCGCAGTGATGAGGACGACGAGGTTTACCGGTCGACGGTTGAAAAGGACAAATCAATCGTCGCGTTGATCGGTGAATGCCAGACCCGCGGCCAGCCGACACTGGTCGGCACCGTTTCGATTGAAAAATCGGAAGCCTTTGCCGAACTTCTGGAGAAGGCGAAGATTCCCTACAAGGTTTTGAACGCGCGCTTCCACGATCAGGAGGCGGCCATCATTGCCCAAGCCGGTCGGGTCGGCTCAGTCACGATTGCTACCAACATGGCCGGTCGCGGCACCGACATTCAGCTTGGCGGCAATCTCGATATGCGGATCGCGGTCGAACTTGGCGATCTGAAAGAAGGTCCCGCCCGCGACGAGGCAATCAAGAAGATCCAAGCCGAAGTCGCGGAAGAAAAAGCCAAGGTGCTGGAACTCGGCGGCCTTTGCGTCATCGGTACCGAGCGCCACGAAAGCCGCCGCATCGACAATCAGTTGCGGGGCCGTTCCGGTCGCCAGGGCGACCCCGGAAAATCACATTTCTTTTTGTCCCTCGAAGACGACCTGATGCGGATTTTCGGCACCGAACGCATGAGCGGTATGCTGCAAAAACTTGGCCTCAAAGAATCCGAAGCGATTATTCATCCGTGGATCAACAAGGCGCTTGAAAAAGCGCAGCAGAAAGTTGAAGCGCGCAACTACGACATTCGAAAAAATCTGCTGAAATTCGACGATGTCATGAATGACCAACGGAAAGTCATTTATCAGCAGCGCGTCGAATTGATGGAGACGCTCGACGTGTCGGAAACGGTCGCCGACATGCGCGACGAAAACATCACCAACATGGTCGCCGAACACATTCCCGAAAAGGCGATGGCCGAACAATGGGATGTGAAAGGGTTGCAGCATGAAGTGAAGCGCGTGCTGGGCCTCGACCTGCCGATCATCGAATGGGCCGACGAAGAAGGCATCGCCGACGAGGAAATCAAGGATCGGCTGACCGATGCGGTGGCCAAAAAGATGGCCGAGAAGGTCGCCCGCTATTCGCCCGAAGTCTGGCGGATGGTAGAAAAAAGCCTTCTGTTACAGTTACTTGACCAACACTGGAAAGAGCATTTGCTGGGCCTCGATCATCTCCGGCAGGGCATTGGGCTGCGCGCCTACGGGCAGAAAGATCCGCTTAATGAGTACAAGCGGGAATCCTTCGATCTGTTTGAAGAAATGCTTTCGACGCTTCGCGGCGCGATCACTTTATCCTTGTCCCATCTCGAAATTCGCTTTGAAGACCCGACCACGGTTGCCGGTATGGGCGGACCGGGCGTGCCGCCTGATCAGCAGGCGCAACATAACGACCCGGGCACCGGGGAAAACGAAATGGCCGGCAATAACCGCCCAGGGGGCCAGGCAGGTACGGCAGTCGGCACGGCGACGTTGACGCGGCCGCCAAAGGCAGAATTCCATCCTGATATTCCGGCGACATGGGGCAAGGTTCGAAGGAACGCACCGTGCCCGTGTGGGTCCGGCAAAAAATACAAACAGTGCCACGGTAAGGTGACTTAAAGCCCGACCCGACTGCGAAACGCGGCATCCGATTCCCAAAACAGAGCGAGGCAAATCGCATGATCGCAGGAATACTCTCCGCGGTCGCGATTGCCCTCTATCTGATCATTGCACTGCCGGTGCCAGCTGCCGCGGCGGACGCCATCACCGTGATCGAAAATGCGGAATGCCGGCAGCCGAAATGGGACTACCGGACAAGGACGAAATGCGCCGGCATCCTGGTCGATGAGCGCATCCGGACCTTTCGGCATTACATTCCAAAGTCTGATCGGCTAAATTCTGATCGGCCAAAGTCAGATGCGGCAATGCCTCTGGTCATTGTCCTGCACGGCGGCGGCGGCATGGCGGCTGGGGTCGAAGCATCGACCCGCTTTCAACTGACCCAATTGGCGCGCGAAGAAAAATTTGCCGTCGTCTATCCGGACGCCTTTGAAAAACACTGGAACGACGGTCGCGACGCTATCATCTCGATTGCCCATATCGAAAAGATTGACGATGTGAAATTTATTGAAGCCCTGATCGATGACATGGCGGGGCGGACCAATGTCGACCTGCACCGCGTGTTCGTCACCGGCATTTCAAACGGCGGCATGATGTCATTGCGCCTCGCCTGCGAGTTGTCGCACCGTGTGCGCGCCGTCGCCGCTGTTGTTGGAAATCTTGCCGACGTCACTGCCGCGAGCTGCGCACCGGCAAACCCGGTGTCGGTACTGGTGGTGAACGGCACGCTTGATCCGCTGGTTCCCTACCAGGGCGGCTTCGTTACCGATTATGCGCGCAGGCGCGGCAAAGTCATTTCCACCGATGCGACGATGGAGATATTTCGCACTGCCGGTCATTGCGCGGGGACAGCCGAAGTTTTACCGCTGCCCGACCGCGACCGGAACGATGCCTCCACCATCACCCAATACACTTGGGGAAATTGCGACGACGGCGCGCGCGTAAGGCTTCTGAAAATTTCAGGCGGTGGCCACACTTGGCCCGGCACCGATCACGTGCTACGGCGGCTCACCGGCGTGATGAACAACGACATCAAGGGCAGCGAAGTGATCTGGGCGTTTTTTAATGAGGCCGAGTAGTTGGTGATGCAGCAGCACGCCGCGACGTTGGTTGATTATTGAACGCCGGGGCGGCCCATATCGAGGAACTTGTCGCGGCGTTGTGCAGCCAACTGTTGCGGCGTGAGGTCATTCAAGTCCTTCAGCGTTTCTGCAATCGCGTCACCGAGTGAGGACATGGCGATTTCCGGGTCGCGGTGGGCACCGCCGAGCGGTTCTTCAACAATCCGGTCGATGACTTTGTATCCCAGCAGATCCTGTGCCGTCAGTTTGAGCGCTTCGGCCGCATCGCGGGCGCGGGCCGCGTCCCGCCATAGGATGGAAGCGCAGCCTTCCGGCGAGATCACCGAATAAACGGAATGCTCGAGCATGAGAACTTTGTTGCCGGCCGCAATCGCCATCGCGCCACCGGAGCCACCCTCGCCGACAATTGAGACGACAAAGGGCACTTTCACCTTGAGGCAGCATTCGATTGAGCGCGCGATGGCTTCCGACTGCCCGCGTTCTTCGGCCTCGACGCCGGGATGGGCGCCGGGGGTATCGACGAAAGTCAGGATCGGGACATTGAACCGGGCCGCGAGTTCCATCAGGCGCACCGCCTTGCGGTAGCCCTCGGGATGGGCCATGCCGAAATTATGTTCGACCCGGCCTGCGGTGCCGGTGCCCTTTTCGTGGCCAATCACCATCACTGGTGTGCCGCGAAAACGGCCTAAGCCTCCGATCAGCGCTTTATCGTCGCCGAACGCGCGATCGCCGTGCAGCGGCGTGAATTCGTCGATCAGGCCGGAGACATAATCGAGAAAGTGCGGCCGGTCGGGATGACGCGCGACCTGCATTTTCTGCCACGGCG
Organism: Alphaproteobacteria bacterium; assembly: GCA_029936875.1. Classification (GTDB taxonomy): domain Bacteria; phylum Pseudomonadota; class Alphaproteobacteria; order SHVP01; family SHVP01; genus JAPYRS01. The sequence goes on from JAPYRS010000006.1 coordinate 41,211, forward strand.
TCAGCTTGTCGTAAACCTGATGGAGAGCCGTATCGACCTTGGCTTCGAGGCGGGTGACTTCGCTGGCGATATTGTCGTCGCTATCGTCGGTGAGGTGGCGAAGTTCCTTGATCTTGCCTTCGAGCTCGGCAATCGGTTTTTCAAAGTCGAGAAATGTATTTGATTCCATAGTCTTATCTAGGCGCAGTTCGGTCTAATCGCAAGCAGGACGATCAGTGCCAAGTCCTATTTGTCTTCGAGGCTGGCGGCAGTATCAACAATCACCTGCGCCTGTTTCATCGACGCGTTGTCGATCAGGCGGCCATCAAGTGCCACCGCACCTTCACCGCGCGCCTGCGCCTCTTCCATCGCCACCAGCACGCGTTTTGCCTGCGCCACTTCTTCATCGGACGGCGAAAAGACTTCGTTCGCAAGCGCGGTCTGGCTCGGGTGGATCGCCCATTTGCCGACGCAGCCGAGAACGGCAGCGCGACTGGCCTGGGCGCGGTATCCGGCCTCGTCCTTGAAATTTCCGAACGGGCCGTCGATCGGGCGAAGCCCATTGGCGCGGGCCGCGATCACCATTTGCACAATCGGGTAGTGCCACATATCAGCCCAGTGCGTGTCGCGGTTGCCGTCGGCGTCCGGGTCGGTGAGGACGACATAGTACGGATTGGGGCCGCCGATGTTGGTGGTTTTAACGCCGGTGGAGGCGGAATAGTCAGCCACCCCGAAATGCAGCGATTCAATGCGCGGGCTTGCCGCCGCGATCGCACCGATGTTCTGCATGCCGAGCGCTGATTCGATAATCAGTTCGAGGCCGATCGGTGTCTTGATTCCCTTGGCCGCTTCGATTTGCGTCAGTAGCACATCGATCGTGTAAACGTCTTCGGGCGTGCCGACCTTCGGGATCATCATCAGGTCGAGATTGTTTCCGGCGCCTTCGACCACATCGATGATGTCGCGGTACATCCAGTGAGTGTCGAACCCGTTGACTCGAACCGACATGGTTTTCCCCTGCCACTCAATCGTGTTCAGCGC
>JAPYRS010000124.1 GCA_029936875.1 Alphaproteobacteria bacterium
GTGTTTCGTCCGGGCGTTATTTTATGTACCGGCTTGCGTCCCGGGATTGATATCGCCGGCCTCAATATCCCCCACTTTAAGATCAATGATTATTGGCGCGTGATCGGACGCCTTCTTCCAGCCGCGCGGTTTTGTAATCACCGCTGCTGACCGCAACGAAGGCGCAAGGTCCGGGCTTACCCAAACATGGTCAAGACGGCGGCCTTTGTCGGCCTTTTCCCAGTTCGGCGAACGGTAACTCCACCAGCTATAGAGCTGCTGATCAGGCGGAATAAAATGCCGCACCGCATCAACCCAATTCCCTGCTGCCTGTGTGCGTTCAAACAGCTCCACCTCAACCGGCGTGTGGCTGACAATCTTCAGCAGGTTCTTATGCGACCAGACATCGGTCTCCAGCGGCGCGATGTTGATGTCGCCAACCAGAATGCGCGGGCGCGGGTCTTGGTCCGCGAAGGCGTCGGCCATTTCGCCCATGAAACGAAGTTTCTGATCGAACTTTGGGTTTGTTTTTGGGTCGGGCACGTCGCCGCCGGCCGGCACGTAAAAATTATGCAGCTCAATCCCGCCGTCTAACTCGGCGGATATGTGGCGGGTGTCGCCGGTTTCGGCCCAGTCCCGCGAGGTGATGTTCGTCAGTGGTATCTTCGAGAGGATGGCGACCCCGTGATAACCCTTCTGGCCGCGGATCGCGTGATGGGCATAACCGAGCGATTCAAACGCGCGTCGCGGAAACAGGTCGTCTTCAACTTTGGTTTCCTGAAGACACAAAACATCCGGCTCAAATTCACGCAGGAACCGCCGCACCAGCGTGATGCGAAAGCGGACGCTATTAATATTCCAGGTGGCCAGACGCATTAGAGAGTCGCATGAATTCTTGGCATTAGATACGACGCTAGAAAATCGAAAAGGTCGTGCCAATCACACCGATGGGGCAGCGCCCAAGTTCAAACAGGTGATATTTCAGCAGAAATGGGTGGTCGTCATCGGCGCCTGCGATCCGGGCGAGCCCGGCGAGGTAGCACGACGCGGTCGCAATCCCGGCGGCGGCGATAACAAAGTTTCCATCTTCAAAACCGGCTTCGATGGCGGCCTCGGTGGCGGCGTCACTGGCAATGCCTGCGGCCTGACCACTGACATGGTTGAGCACGTTCATCACGTCGCGTTCGTCAAGAACCTGTAGGGCGTCTGCCACCAGCCCGGCGCGAAGCTGTTCTTCGGCCTCCCACCAATCACTGTTCCATTCCGGGTTTTCCGCGATCTCGGCGGCGTCGGGCCAGGATTCGACCATCCCCAGTCCGGCGGTTGGAAAGCCGACTGCCGACAGGTACGCCTCGGCCGCATCTTCATCTTCAATTTCGAGCGGCTCACCAAGGCGCTGAAACCACGGGACATTGAGGAATGTCTGTGAAAATTCAGCCGTCGTTGTCAGGCGTTGGTATTCGGGAAGATCCTTATCAACTGAATATTCCTCTTCGGCTTCGTTATTGGATTCATCGTCGTCATTCATCATCCCGACCCGTTCGTGCGCCGCGTTTCCGCGCGGGTCCGGGTGGCATCGCCAAAGGCTTCGAACAGCGCGCGCGAGACCGGATCTTCTTCGGCACTGAACTCGGGATGCCATTGAACGCCGAGCGCAAACGAATCGGCGCCGGAGAGGCTTAATCCTTCAATCGTCGAATCGGGCGCGGTCGCTTCGACCGTCAGCCCCGGTGCGACTTTGTCGATACCCTGCCCGTGCAAGGAGTTCACGCCCGCCCTGTTGGCTCCAATGATGCCGCTGAGGACGCCGTCTTCGGTCACGTTGATGTCGTGACAGGGTGCCATTTGCGAGCCAATCGGTTTGGTGCGGTCGCGGCGATGATCCATGCGTCCCGGAATTTCGTGCAGGAACTGATGCAGCGATCCGCCGAGCGCCACATTAAATTCCTGAAATCCACGGCAGACAGCAAATAACGGAATACCTTTGTCGACCGCTGCCCGGATCAGCGGCAGGCTGGTCGCGTCGCGGTCGGCATCGTGATCGTCGCCTGGCCGCGCCGGATCGCCGTCGTAGTGATGTGGCTCGATGTTGGTGGCACCGCCGGTCAGCAGGAGGCCGTCAATCCGGTCGAGCACGGATTCAATGTCGAGGTCATCGCCGAGTGCCGGAATCATGATCGGCATTCCGCCCGAAACCTTGACAATGGCGTTTACGTTGCTGTCGCCGACTACATGAACGCGCATGCGGTCAAATGCCCGGTGCGACGCCGGGATGCCGATAACCGGCAAAAGAGTCTTCGATGAGGACAATGAATTTCTCGAAATAATGGAGCGCCGAATAGAAAGCGATTCTACGCCGCTGGCAAGGGTTAGCTGCGCATTATGCGTGAGGAGCCCTAAACATTTAATGACCCTAGGGCGGTGTAACCCGGCCAAATGGGTCGGGATCGACAAATTTGAAAAGCTCTGGATCGAGCGCGATGTTGGTCTGAATGTCGGTCAGGGCAACGGTGGTCAGACGGCCCTGTGCGTCCCGCACCTGCCATTGGCGGAGCGCGAGCGGCTTATCCGAAAATATGATCGTCAGTGTCCCTTCGCCGGGCCGGTCTGCGTCCCGAAGCGCAATCGATAACAGGCCGGGTTCGCGAAATATACCGTCGACCTTGATGCTGCCGCCAAATGAAAACTGATCGGCGCTTAGAAACCCGAGCGGCGTCCGGTCAATCGGCAGGCGGCTGACCTGGCCAAGTTCGGCGTCGTAAAAGATCAGGGTCTTGCCTGTGCCCACGATCAGGATCGGCGACGGCGGTGCATACTGAAATCGCAGCCGCCCCGGCCGCTCAAGGAAAAATTCTCCCTCTTGGACGCCGCCGCCTTCGGCAATCTGGACAAACCGGGCATGCAATGTCCGGATGTCGTTCAGCAAAATTTCGACCCGGGCCAAGTCTGCCCGGTCTTGTTCTGCCAGGTCCTGCTCGCTTGTTTGCGCCTGTGCACTATTGAAGGTGAAAAGCGCGACGGCCAGCAAACCACTCGCAAACAGCGCGCGCCAAATTTTGAAAATGGTGGTCATCTCTATTTGCGTGGTCTCATATTAATCCGTCACTTTTCAATCCGTCACGGGAAAGCCGAACGTGACTGGGCCGTGAATAGCATCTTGTTAGTTTCGGACTGTGGTCAAATTACGGCGCCAACTTTTTTCACAATAACGGCGTCTTCGCCACCAAGGCGTTAGCCGTCATCATCTATGCGTCGCGCCAGCACTTCGCGTTTTCCGACATGATTGGCCGGGCTGATAATGCCCTCGGATTCCATCCGCTCAATAATGCGGGCGGCCCGGTTATAGCCGATCCGAAGGTGCCGCTGAATGAAGCTGGTCGATGCCTTGCCCTCGCGGCAGATCAGCTCGACCGCTTCATCGAACAGCTGATTGCTTGCGGCATCCTCTTCGGCGGCAGGCTGCGCCGATGCCGCTTCCGGTTCTTCCGTCACCTGATGGATATAGTCGGGTACGCCTTGCGCGCGAAGATGGGCGACCACGTTTTCGACTTCCTGTTCGGAAACGAACGGGCCATGCACGCGTCGCACCCGGCCGCCCGACTGCATGTAAAGCATGTCACCCGAACCGAGTAACTGTTCGGCGCCCGGTTCGCCCAAAATAGTGCGGCTGTCGATCTTGGAGGTCACCTGAAAACTGATCCGGGTCGGGAAGTTCGCCTTGATCGTGCCGGTGATGACATCCACGGAAGGCCGCTGCGTCGCCATGATCAGGTGAATGCCGGCGGCCCGCGCCATTTGCGAAAGGCGCTGCACCGAAGATTCGATGTCCTTCCCGGCAAGCAGCATCAGGTCGGCCATTTCGTCAACGACGATGACGATGTGCGGCATCGGTTTGAGATCAAGCGGTTGATCTTCAATCACCGGCTGGCCCGACTCCTGATCGAAGCCGGTTTGCACCGTCCGCTTCAGACCCTCGCCGCTTTTCCGCGCGCGTTCCAGCCGCTCGTTGTAACCGACAATATTGCGCACACTGAGGTTGGACATATCGCGGTAGCGGCTTTCCATTTCGCGCACCGCCCATTTCAACGCGACAACGGCCTTGCCCGGTTCCGTCACAACCGGCGTCAACAGATGCGGGATGTTGTCGTACACGGACAGCTCCAGCATCTTCGGATCAATCATGATCATGCGGCATTGATCGGGCCGTAACCGGTAAACGATCGACAGGATCATCGAATTAATGGCGACAGATTTGCCGGACCCGGTGGTACCCGCGACCAGCAAATGCGGCATCCGGGCGAGTTCGGCAATCACCGGCGCACCGCCGATGTCCTTGCCAAGGGCCAGCAGCAATTGCGCGCTCTTGTCTTCGTAATCTTTCGATGACAGCAATTCCCGAAGGTACACCGTTTCAATGCGGGTATTGGGAAGTTCGATGCCGATTGCATTTTTGCCGGGAACCACGGCCACGCGGACGCTAACCGCACTCATCGAGCGGGCGATATCGTCGGCAAGGCCAATTACGCGGCTGGTTTTGGTGCCGCGCGCCGGCTCCAACTCGTACAGCGTTACCACTGGGCCCGGGAACACCTGCGTGATTTCGCCGTGGACCCCGAAATCATCCAGCACCGCCTCCAGCATGCGGGCGTTCTGTTCAAGCGCGTCCTCATTTACACGGCTTGCAATGCGGGACTTTTCCGCCTCCTGCAGTAGTGCCAGCGCCGGCAGCTCGAAGCCGGCGCCGCCAAGATTTAGCGCGGGCTGGGCCTCGGCGGCGGCCCGTTTGCCGATTTTGAGCTTTGGTTTTCGTTTAGCGATCCGGGAGATCGGGCTTGGTTCGGGAGCCGGGGTCGGTATTGCTTCCGATTGTGGCGTCGTTGGCGAATAGGGCCCGGTCACGATATTGGGTTCAATCGGGCCCTCCGTGCGGGCAATTGCGGGTTCGTCCGCATGAATGCGCGGCTCTTCTAGAAGGTCCCGCGGCGCCTTGTCCCTGCTCGGTATCTTTTTGGCCAAACCTTTGCCAATACGTCCGCACATGACGATGCCAAGGTATCCCGCCCTGATCCCGCGCCCGCCGGTTCGCGCCACCCCGCGCCACTCCCGGCCCGAAAGCCCTGCTGAAAAAAACACCAATGCGCCGGCGACCAGGCCAAGGCCAATGCCGTAGCCCCACGGATTTTCGCCGAGTCTGATGCCGTGACCGAGCTCGATTACAGCGCTGTAAATTGATTGCCCAATGATGCCGCCTAACCCCGACTCAATCGGCCAACGGAGCGGCGCGGTGATTCCACCGGCAAAAATTGAGACGGCAATGATGGAGACCGGCAGCGAGGCAATCCGCAGCCACGGCCAGGTCAAACCTTGATGTGAAATCAGCCGCCAGCCCCAGGCAATCAGGATTCCAATCAAAGCGAAGGTACCGAGACCGACGCCCTGGTAACTCGCGTCGGCGAGATAGGCGCCGGGGATGCCGAGCCAGTTTTCTGCCGGTAGCGCGGTCGCATTATTGAAGCTTGGATCAAGCGCCGAATAACTGGCGAGCGACACCGATATCAGTAGGGCCACAACCAGCAGCCCGACCGCGCCGAGCTCTGATGTCCGGCGCCGCAGGAATTCGGTGGTGCCTTCAGGCAGAAATGTTTCTGTCTTTGCCATTCCGATGCCGCTTTATAACACGTCGCAGAGTTTGGTCAGTGCACGCGTGGTGACCTCAATGTCGTGGACGACGGCGAGGCGGATGTAGGGCGCGCCGGGGTTATGCCCGTCGCCGTCCTCGTGACCTAGAAAGGCACCCGGTAAAACCTTGATTCCGGCTTGCCGCCAAAGCTTGGTTGTTGCCGCAATCCCGTCGCCGACATCGAGCCACAGAAAGAACCCGCCGTCCGGCCGGTAAAATCCAAATCGGCCGCTCAAGATTTTTTCAGCGGCGTCGAACTTTTCCCGGTAAAGCGCGCGGTTTGCTTCAACGTGGGCGTCGTCGTTGAAGAGGGCGGTCGAGGCGGCATAGGTCGGCCCCGGCGGGATCGCGCCACCGAAAGTTCGCACTGTTCGAAACGCCGAAATCAAATCCTCATTACCGGCGACAAAACCGGAACGAAGGCCAGGCACGTTGGACCGCTTCGACAACGAATGAAATGACAGCACGTTTGATAGGTTGTTTTCCGCGGCACAAACTTCAAGCACGGAGACCGGCGGTTCCGAATCATAAATCTCGGCGTAACACTCGTCGGCCAGCACGACGAAATCGTGTTGCCGCGCGAGGCTGACAAGCCGCGCATAGTATTCGCAGCTGGCGGCGCTGCCCTGCGGATTGGCGGGCGAACAGATAAAAAAGGCAGCCGTCTGGGCCCAGGTCTCATTTGAAATTGCCTCAAGGTCCGGCAGGAAATTGAGTTCCTTTGTCACCGGTAAAAATATTGCATCGGCGCCTGTGGCTGCGACAGCGCCGGCATAGGCGTGATAAAACGGGTTCGGCATCATCACCGCCGGTGTCCCGCCGCCTTTTGTTTCGGGGACGACGACCTGCACCGCCATAAACAATCCTTCGCGCGTCCCCGAAAGCGGTAACAGGTGGCGGTCCTCAGCGATAAATCCATCCGGCAAAGCAAAGCGGCGGTTGAGCCAACCGGCCACGGCTTGGCGGAATTCCTCGGTGCCATTCTGCGGCGGATATTTGCCGAAAAGGTGCTTTTGCTCAAAAATAATCCGCCCGACCATTTCCGGCGGTGCGTGCTGTGGCTCGCCCAATGACATCATGATGGGATCGTCGCCAGGCGGGATGCCGTCGAGAAGCCCCCTCAGCCGCACAAACGGCGAGGTCCCAAGCGCCTCAAAGCGCGGGTTCAGCATGCGCGGCCCTGCCGCCAAGGCTTGAGGCGACCGGTCTGCATGTGAGGCTTGAGAAATCTATACAAAACAGCGCCAAAATAAGGCCCGGCCTCGATTCCGGCAAGGGTAGTCACAAGATGATGTGCCGGACGCCCGGTTTGGCCCTAAATGGCACTATATGGGGGATTTCCGGATCAGTGGCGGTTCAGCCGAGAATTAGGCCGGAAGGCCGCTTACAGCCCCCCGTCCTTATGGTTCGGTTCGAATGGGTCGACCCGCCGCCTTAGATCGGATGCGAGCTCGAGCTGAATTCGGGATAGGCCTCTAACCCGAGCTCGGCCCGGTCGAGGCCGATCTCCTCTTCCTCGTCGCTGGCGCGGATGCCGATGGTCAGTTTGATCGCGTACCAGACCGCGGTGCTGACGATAATGACGAAGCCGCCAATCGCACCAATGCCGAGAAGCTGAATCCCGAATGACGTTTCCGGATTGGTCAGCGGCACGGCAATCGTGCCCCAAATTCCGGCGACCAGATGCGCCGAGATGGCGCCGACGACGTCGTCGATTTTGAAACGGTCGAGCAGGGGAATTGAAAACACAACCAACGCGCCGCCAACCGCGCCGGAGACAATCGATGCAGCGGTGGCGACAAACACCATCTGGAAAAACCAG
>JAPYRS010000125.1 GCA_029936875.1 Alphaproteobacteria bacterium
ATTCCACACCGTTCATGACCGCATCTACGCCGTTCGTGATGAAGGCAGCCAGGTTGAATGCGTGAACTGGAAAGGCCGGCTTTCGGTGCAACTGAGCCGGACGGACCCAGCCGCGCCGCCAAACAATTCAACGCCCTATCAGCCCGCCGCACACGGCGAACGCGCCGCTTACTTTCCCAGTAACGGCAATCAAAATGTTAACGCCGAGAAAAATGTCCCGGTCTATCGCGGCGTCGCACTCAACCCCGGCGCGACCATCACCGGCCCTGCAATCATTGAAGAGCCGACCACGACGATTGTCATCTATCCCGGCATGCGGGCAGCGGTCAGCGACGCCGGAAACTATATTTTGACGCGCCAATAATGAGGCCCAATAGCGAGGCGAGGAAAAAATCATGACAGCGCAAACCGAAACCAGCACCCTCGATCCCGTCCTCACCACGGTGATCGCCAATCGCCTGGACGGCATCGTCCGGGAAATGACCAATACGCTTTTGAAGGCGGCGCGGTCGGCGGTGATTTCCAGTGCGCGCGATTTCTCCTGCTGCATTGTCACGGCCGACAATCGTTTGCTGGCGTCGGCCGAAGGCCTGCCCGTGCATATCTTCGGATGCCATCTCCAGGCCGCACGCATGACTGAATTTCATAAAGGCGACATCCTCGAGGGCGACGCCTATCTCGACAACGATCCCTACGGCGGCAACACCCACGCCGCCGACCACACTTTCATGGTGCCGGTATTTTTCGAGGGCGAACATATGTTCACGGCCTGCACCAAGGCGCACATGGCCGACATCGGCAACAGCATTCCGTCGAGTTATTACGCCGCCGCAGTGGACCAGTATGCGGAAGGCGCGCTGATTTTCCCCGGCGTCCGCGTGCAGCGCGATTACAAAAACATCGAAGACATTGTCCGAATGTGCCGCGCCCGCATTCGCGTGCCCGACCAGTGGTACGGCGACTTTCTCGCCGGTCTCGGCAGCGCGCGCATCGCCGAACGCCGCCTGAAAGAGTTCTGCGAAAAATACGGCAAGGAAACCGTCAAGGAATTCATTGAAACATGGATGGATTATTCGGAACGACGGCTGGTGCAATCGATTCGCGCGTTACCAAAGGCGAAACTCGTCAACACCGGGCGCACCGACCCGCTTGAGGATATCCTCCCCGACGGCATCGAAATCACCGTGAAGCTCGATATCGATCCTGATGAAGCGATGATCCATGTCGATTTGTCCGACAACCCACCGAGCGTTGATTGCGGCCTCAACACGTCGGAGGCATCCGCGACAAGTGCCGTAATGGGGGCGATCTTCAACAGCCTCGACAGCGACCTTCCGCGCAACGCCGGATCCTTCCGCCGCATCACCTTCAAGTATGCCGAAGACAGCGTTGTCGGCGCGCCGAAATTCCCGCATTCGTGTTCGGTTTCGACAACCAACGTCGCCGAACGCCTCGTCAACATCACCCAAAGCGCGTTCGCCAAAATCGGCGAGGGCCACGGGCTTGCTGAAGGCGGCACCGGGCTCGGCGCGGGTATGGCCGTGCTTTCCGGTAAAGACCATCGCCACGACGACGTGGCGTACGTGAACCGGATGATGTTATCGACCAACGGCGGCCCTGCGGGCCACGAAGCCGATGGTTGGGTCAATTACGCAATCCCCGTAATCGCTGGATTGATGTACCGCGACTCAGTCGAGATCGACGAGTTGAAACATCCGTTGCGGGTTGAATCGCTCGGCCTTGTTACCGACAGCGCCGGCGCCGGCCGCCACCGCGGCGCCCCCGCCCAAACGGTCACTTACACACCGCTCGAAAACGACGTCACCGTGATCAGTCCCTGCGATGGCCAGGTCGAGGCGCCGCGCGGTGTGCTCGGCGGCGAAAACGGGACACCCGGGGAAACCTGGCTGATCGGCGGCAACGGCGATGAAACCAAACTGCCAAACCTTGTCAACATGGCCGTCCGCAAAGGCCAATCGATCAGGGGCCGCGATTCTGCCGGTGCTGGTTACGGCGACCCAATCACGCGCGACCCGGCGCGTGTGCTGCGTGACGTGTTCGAAGGCTGGGAAAGCCGCGACAAGGCAGCCAACACCTACGGCGTCCTGTTCACGGGCGAGATCGACGACGAAAGTCTGGCCGTGGACGATGCCGCGACGCTTGTCCGGCGAAGGGAAATCGAAGCGACGCGCGCTTCTGCAGAATAACGTCTACAACGGCATTCAGTTTCAACGAGGTTGAGGCACCGGGGATATGAAAGTCATTCTGCGATACCTGTTGATCGGCTTGGTCGTTCTAATTGCCGTGGCTATCGTGCTTTTGTTTACGCCGCTCGGGACCGCGCCGCTGACTACAATCTTTGCTGCCGAAGAAATTGAGCGCATCGATTTCGCGACGCTCGAATTAAGCGGCGACCCGAATCAATTCCTGAGCTGCCCGCCCGCATATTGCGGCACGACGCCACACATGGAGAGTCCGGTATTCGACATCTCCGCCGACGACTTAAAGGCGCGGTGGCAAAAGGTGGTTGCTGGTCAGCCGCGCATCGAACACCTCAACCCGGGTCCGGACGGCGAACAGTTTTATTATGTCCAGCGCTCCCGGCGGTTTCGATTTCCCGATGTCATTACCGTGCGGTTTATCGAGATCTCATCGTCACAATCGACACTCGCCCTCTTCAGCCGGGCAATTTACGGAAAAAGCGATCTCGACGTAAACCGGAAGCGGATGGAGTCCTGGATGAAGGCGCTTGGCGAGGCGCCTTGAGCCGCAAGCGAGCCACCATCGTGCCCAAGGAGACGGCGGCACCAAATTGGGCGCAAATAAGCCGATCTCTTGAAGGTTGGAGTCAAAGTGAACGTCGAAGTTGCTTCTTTCGCCGACTGGATCAAGCAGTTCTTCCCGGTCGCCTGGCCTTCACCGATGTGGCACAACCTGTGGAATGCAGCGCCGGTGATGGATGCGACCACGTCCATTTTGAACCAGTCGTGTGCAAAGGGTGGCAAACCGTACATCTGCGATGACACCCAGCAGGCGATGATTGCCGCGGCGAATGCGGAATTCGATCCGGAAAAGCGCAAGAAAATCCTTCAGGATTTGATTGCGCTCCAGTATGAGGAGGCCGTGAACCTCTTCCTCATCGCCTACAACAACCTTCACGCTTACACCCCTAACCTCGAGGGGTTCCGTAACGTCAATCAGCTCATCTTGTACAACGAAATTTCCTTCGCCGAATAGGAACGGGTTTTATTTGATCCGGTCCAATTCGACCTATAGCACGTCCACTCACCCCTGATCGCAAAACTGCGGTCGGGGATGATTTTTTTGAGCTCCGTCCGCGCGTAATTGGTCCGCTTGCGGTCACCTATGGTCGCGAGCAAACGCGCCGGACATCAAAGTTCCAGTTCTTCGACCCAGATGCGTGGGACGAGGAAGACCGTGCCGATCAGCTTGAGAGATTTAATTTCGCTCTGCATTGTTTGGGCGCGGAGCGCAATAATGAGCGTAGCGGCAACTGTTTGACGCCAAAACCACAACCCGAGTTGACGTGACGAGGGCGTGCCGTCTGCGAACGACGCCGCTTCAAGATAAAACGTTTTCAGATCGTCAACCGCAAAGCGCATGGCAAGATTTGGCGACATGTCAGGATTGGGGGTCGGTTCCGCCCTGCCTGCGAGATACGACAGGATGTAGAGAGCGGTCCCTTCAATATCGAGACCGGTGACGCCAAAAGTGGTGCGCTTTAATGCCTCCAGCCGTTTCCGGTAAACCGGCTCAACTTCAGCAATCTCTGCCAGCAACTTGGCGCGACTATCTTCGATGTCCGCCGGATCGACTGAGCGCGATTCAAGCAGGACCGGATTGCGCCAAGATAGATCGGGATCGGGATCGGTGCCGGGGTCGCTGCTATCGTCATCGACCAGCAACACCGGACCTGCGTCAGATTCGAGCAGGCGGAGCGTTGCTTCGAGAACGCGGCGCTGTGTCGCCTTGTCATGGGGGCCACCGAGCGGACGGCCGAGTTCGAAATCGACAAAAAGCGTGCGCGGCGGTTGAATCGTTTCGCTGTGCAGCCGAATGAGAGAGACGATTGTCGTCGCGAGACCTTCTTCCTCCAAAAAATGACCAAGCGCGCTCACGGCGCGCGTACAAAACGGTCAGACCGGAACGAGCAACACGCTGTCGACTTTGTCGGCTTTCAGCCGGCCCGCCAGTTCCCGTGCCTCATCCTCCATGCCGCGCGGATCTGTCGCCCCCATGAACGAATAGTGGTGCGATGCGACCGAACCGATCACCCCGTCCCGCGCGAGTTCGGCCAGCCGGTCCAACGGCAACACGGTGTTGATATCCTGCATGAAGCCCGTGCGGTCGTAATTCGGCGAGATGTGCGTCATGACGATATCGCCCGCATCAGCATCGTTAGGGATGGCACGATAGCCGGTGTCACCGCCGACGAAATGCCGGTCCGAACGAAGATGAATACCGGCTGACGACACGATGGCCACCCGCCGTTCGCTTAGAGGACCACCGCGCACCCAAGGCTTGGTATCGAAGGTCGGACAATCGAGATCGGTCAGGACTCTGGCGAAATGATCTGAAAGGTTGGTGAGGACGACCATAATGCTCCGGTGAGAAATCGAGGAAAGAGGGAAGCTAACCTTGGTGCATTGCTCTCGGCAAGGCCCAGTTCATCCGGCAAATCTATGGGCAATCCGATGAGACCTTTGCTCGTCAGCGCAGCGCCGGGTGGCAACGCCACTTTATCTATGTTCCGAACCGACACAGACGTCTATTGGTCGGCAATCTCCAAAAAAGTATAATCGATGAAACGCACGCGTTGTTCCGACCAACAGAGCGACTTCTTAAACTTCCTTCCTCACGATGCAGGCTGAGAGAACACGAATGATGACGACAATTCTCGCTCCCTTGCCGGCTAGAAACTCGTTACCGCTCCCATCCGAGGTGAATGCCCGTGCCTAGTTCACCCGACTTGTCGGCGCTGCCGTCAATCGAGCGGTTACTGCAACGGGACGATGTCGCGGTGTTAATTGAGCGGCACGGTCGCGTCGCTTGCACGCAGGCGCTTCGAGATGCCGTGGCCGCGGCCCGCAGAGAATTGCGCGCCGGCGATACTGCAGTCGTCACGGAGGCGGCGATTGTGGAACGCGCACGGATTTTGATCGGAGCGAACATGCAGCCGCATCTCCGAACGGTCTTCAACCTCACCGGCACCGTCCTTCACACCAATCTTGGCCGCGCATTATTGCCCGCCGAAGCTGTCGCGGCGATGACCGAGGCGGCGACACGACCGAGCAATCTCGAATTCAACCTTGATCGCCTCACGCGCGGTGATCGCGACGACCATATCGAAGGCGAATTGCGCGAACTGACAGGCGCCGAGGCGGCGACCGTCGTTAACAATAACGCGGCAGCGGTGCTGCTCGTGCTGAACAGCCTCGCGTTACGCAAGGAAGTACCTATATCGCGCGGCGAATTAATCGAAATCGGCGGTTCGTTTCGCATTCCCGAAATGATGGCACGCGCCGGCGCCAAGCTACGCGAAGTCGGCACAACGAACCGTACCCACCTTAAGGACTTTGTTGAGGCGATCGGTGACAAAACTGGCGTGGTGATGAAGGTCCACCCCAGCAACTTTGCCATCGAAGGATTTACCGCGGCCGTCGGCGAAGCCGAACTCGCCGCCGCGTGCCGTGAGAAAAATGTCCCGTTTGTGGTCGATCTCGGCAGCGGCGCACTTGTCGATCTAAGCCCGTTTGGTTTGCCGTACGAGCCGACGGTAGCCGATACCTTGGCCGCCGGGGCGGACGTGGTCACATTCAGCGGCGACAAGTTGCTCGGCGGGCCGCAGGCTGGGATCATTGTCGGGCGTGCCGATCTCATCGCGAAGATGAAGCGCAACCCGATGAAACGGGCGCTCAGATGCGACAAGGTGACATTGGCCGCGCTGTCCGCGGTGCTGCGCCTCTACCGCGACCCCGACCGGCTTGGCGAAAGAATTCCAACACTGCGAATGCTCACGCGACCGGAATCCGAACTCGAATCCCTCGCCGAACGCATTCTGCCGGCAATTCAGGCGGCGCTATCCGATGTCGCTGCCGCCGAAGTCATTCGCTGCGAAAGCCAAATTGGTAGCGGCGCGATGCCGACCAACACGGTGCCGAGCCGAGGTATCGCCGTCCGACCGTTGACACCAAAACGCGGATCCGGCGCCGCCCTCAAACGCCTTGTCGCCGCGTTCCGCGATTTACCGGTCCCGGTTCTCGGACACGTTAGTGACGGCGCGCTGATATTCGATTTGCGTTGTCTGGAAGAAGAAAGAGAGTTTCTCGCGCAAATGAGCCGCCTCAGCCTGGGGTCCGCATGATCATTGCGACCGCTGGCCACATCGACCACGGCAAGACGCTGCTGATCCGGGCGTTGACCGGCGTCGACACCGACCGCCTGCCTGAGGAAAAGCAACGCGAGATGACAATCGATATTGGGTTCGCCTACCTGCCGCTGACTGCAGATCGCTCGATCGCATTCATTGACGTTCCCGGCCACGAGCGTTTCATTCGCAATATGGTGTGCGGCGTGTCCGGCATCGATTTTGTGGTTTTCGTTGTTGCCGCCGACGACGGGGTAATGCCGCAAACGAGGGAACACATCGCGATCCTCGACCTGCTTGGCGTTCACCGTGGATTGGTCGCCCTCACCAAAATCGACCTTGTCGATGCGACCCGCGTTGCAGCCGTCACCACCGACATCGAGAAATTGATTGCACCGACGACATTGGCAGCAGCGCCCATCTTCCCAGTGTCGGCCACGACCTCCGCCGGCATCGATGCCTTGCAGACCTACATCGTGGATGTCGGCAATCAGCGGGTGCCGCGCGAGGCGCACGGACAGTTTCGGCTCGCCGTTGATCGAAGCTTTCATATCCGCGGCGCGGGCCTCGTTGTCACGGGCACTGCCTTGCCGGCACAGCCTCCGTCGGCGATGCGCTGATACTGCAGTCGGCCAACCTTTCGTTCCGCGTTCGCGGACTTCATGCCAACAATCAACCCGCGGCACGCGGCCAGTTTGGTCAGCGCTGCGCACTCAACATTGTCGGCCCCGGGCTTTCCAAGGAGAAAGTGAACCGCGGCGACTGGATTGTTGAAGCATCAAGCGCCGGTGCGGTACGGCGGATCGATACCCGGTTTGGTGTGCTCGCCTCGGAAGGACGCCCGTTCAAACACTGGACCCCCGTTCATGTTCATCTTGGGGCCACTGAAAGCACCGGTCGAATTGCCTTGCTTGAGGGCAAGGCGTTGGCACCGGGGGGCCACGGATTGGCGCAACTTTATCTCGATGATGCGATCGGCGCCTGTTACGGCGACCGCTTTATCGTTCGCGATCAATCGGCGCGGCGCACAAT
>JAPYRS010000007.1 GCA_029936875.1 Alphaproteobacteria bacterium
CCTGTTCACGCAGGTTGGTGTACTGCCCGCCCGGCATCGCGTGTTCGTAAACTTCCGCCATGCCGCCCCTGAGATCGCTTTCAAAGGCGACGTAATAACGCCGCACCCCTTCCCAATAGGCGGCGGCGGATCGAAGCGTTTCCCGCTTGAGGCCGGTGTCGCGCGGCCCATTGGCGAGCGCGGCTGCAATGCCGCCCAAGGTTGGTTGTGAGGTCAGGCCCGACATCGAGTCCATCGCCGCATCAACCGCATCAACACCGGCGTCGGCCGCAGCCAGCACGGAAGCAGACGCAATGCCACTGGTGTCGTGGGTATGAAAATGAATTGGGATCGCGACTTCGTTTTTCAGCGCGGTAATCAGTTGCCGTGCCGCTTCCGGTTTGCAGAGGCCGGCCATGTCTTTCAGCCCGAGAATGTGTGCGCCTGCGGCCTCCAGCTCCTTGGCCATTTTCACGTAATACTTGAGGGTGTACTTGTCTTCCGCCGGGTTGGAAAGATCGCCGGTGTAACAAATCGCCGCCTCACACAGCGCGCCCGATTCGAGCACGGCGTCCATCGCGACCCGCATGTTTTCGACCCAGTTGAGCGAATCGAAAACCCGGAACACATCAACGCCGGCCTTGGCCGCCTCGGCGACAAAATACTGCACCACGTTGTCGGGATAGTTGGTGTAACCGACCGCGTTCGATGACCGCAGCAGCATTTGCAACAGTGTGTTTGGCACGGCTTCGCGCATCGCATGGAGGCGGTCCCACGGGTCTTCCTTCAGGAACCGCATGGCGACATCGAAGGTCGCCCCGCCCCAGCATTCGAGCGAGAAAAGTTCCGGCAGCGCGCGGGCGTAATAGGGCGCGATTGCCAGCATGTCATTGGTGCGAAACCGTGTCGCCAGTAACGACTGATGCGCATCCCGAAACGTGGTGTCCGTAATCAGCAGGCGCTCTTGTTCCAGCATCCAGTCGGTGAATTTTTTCGGACCGAGTTCGTTGAGCAGGTCTTTGGTGCCGTACTGCGGCTCGTGGCCCGGCAATTCCGGATGATGCGGTTCGGGAAATGATGCCGGGACGATCCGCCCAGCCACTTCAGGGTTGCCGTTCACCGCAACTTCGCCGAGGAATGTGAGCAGCCGCGTTGCGCGGTCGCGCCGCGGCTTGAACTGAAACAGCGACGGGGTCTCGTCGATAAACCGCGTTGTTGTTTCCCAATTTAGAAACTTTTCATGGCCGATCAGTTCTTCAAGGAAGGCGAGATTGGTTTTGACGCCGCGAATGCGAAATTCTCTGAGCGCGCGGTCCATGCGCTTTGCCGCCTCTTTGTCGGTCGGCGCCCAGGCGGTAACTTTTTCCAGCAGCGAATCGTAATAGGGCGTGATGACCGCGCCCGAATATGCGGTGCCGCCGTCAAGCCGAATACCGAATCCGGTCGCACCGCGGTAGGCGCTGATGCGGCCGTAATCGGGCGTGAAGTTGTTTTCCGGATCTTCGGTGGTAATCCGGCATTGCAGCGCATGACCGTTGAGGGTGATTTCATTTTGCGGCGGCACGCCGGAACTGGGATCGCCGATCGGCGCGCCACTGGCGATACGAATTTGCGCTTTAACAAGATCGATCCCGGTAACCTGTTCGGTGACGGTATGTTCGACCTGAATGCGCGGATTCATTTCGATGAAATAAAACGCGTCCGTGCCGGCATCCATCAGGAATTCGGCGGTGCCCGCACCTTGATATTTGGCGTGGGTGGCGAGGCGTATGGCGGCGTCGCAAAGATTGGCCCGTGCGCCTTCGTCGAGGAAGGCCGCCGGTGCGCGTTCGGCAACTTTTTGGTGGCGGCGCTGCATGGTGCAATCGCGTTCAAACAAATGAACGATGGTGCCATGGCTATCGCCGAGCAATTGCACCTCGACGTGGCGCGCCCGTTCAACCAGTTTTTCGAGAAACACTTCGTCGTTGCCGAAGGCGGCTTTGGCTTCGCGTCGTCCGGCCGAAATTGCTTCGCCGAGTTCGGATTCGTTTTCGACGATGCGCATGCCGCGGCCGCCGCCGCCCCAGCTTGCCTTCAGCATCACCGGGTAACCGACCTCCTTGGCCAGCGCCTGACATTCAGTTGGGTCGGTGGGCAGCGGGCCTGTTGCGGGCATGACCGGAACGCCTGCGGCCTCGGCGAGTGCGCGCGCAGCCACTTTGTCACCGAGTGAGCGCATCACATCGGCAGGCGGGCCGACCCAGGTGATGCCGGCAGCCACGCAAGCCTCAGCAAAATCTGGGTTCTCGGAAAGAAAACCGTAGCCCGGATGGATCGCATCGACATGGGCTTCGCGCGCAATCCGGATGATGTCGGCGCTGTCCATATAGGCGCCGACCGGCCCATTGCCCTCGCCGACCAGATAACTCTCATCGGCCTTGAAGCGATGCAACGCGAAGCGGTCTTCCTGGCTGTAGATCGCGACCGTGCGCAACCCGAGCTCAGTCGCCGCCCGGCAGACCCGAATTGCGATCTCGCCGCGGTTGGCGACGAGCAGTTTTTTGATGCCGACAGGGCGTTTGGTGGCTGGCATGGCGCACTATGTAAAGGATCGCGGGTTTAGATGCCATGAATCGCAGAAAATAAGGCGATTTGAGCCAGAAATCGCGCCTGATATTGCGAAATTGCCTGCTCATCGCCATCTTTTCAGCATGGTTAATGGTAATATCAGACCCAAAATATGGGCTGTGGGCAGGTTTGGATGTCGATGACGAATGCGCCCATCAGAGGCTCAATGTGACCAGCCTGATCAGCGTCGTTTTCGGCGCGCTGTCGATCATCATGCTGGGATTTATCTTTGGGCCGCTCGGCGGAATTTTTGGCCTGATGGCAATCTTTCGCGGCCAGATCGGCCTCGGCCTGCTCGGCATGTTTTTGTCGGGCGTGGGCTTCGTCACGTCCCTGCTGGGGATCGCGCTGTTCGTAATTCTATTCGGCTTCTCGCTGTTCTAGCGTTACTTCATCACCGGCATGACGTATTCGGCACCCTTGCGAATGCCGTCGGGCCAGCGCGACGTGACGGTTTTCATCTTGGTGAAAAACTGTACGCCTTCGGGGCCGTGCATGTGATGGCCGCCGAACAGCGAACGCTTCCAACCGCCAAACGAATGAAACGCCATCGGCACCGGGATCGGCACGTTGACGCCGATCATGCCGGCAGTGGCGCGCGTTGAAAATTCACGCGCCGCATCGCCGTCGCGGGTGAAGATCGCCGCACCGTTTCCATATTCGTGATCGTTGACGAGTTTGAGCGCGCTATCAAAATCGTCCTCGCGAACGACCGATAACACCGGCCCGAATATTTCTTCTTTATAAATGCGCATGTCGGGCGTGACGTTATCGAACAGGTTGCCGCCGAGGTAATAACCGCCCTCGTACCCCTGCAGTGAAAGTCCGCGTCCATCGACGAGAAGTTTGGCCCCCTCTTCGACACCGAGATCGATGTAACCTTTGACGCGATCAAAATGCGCCTTGGTGACCAGCGGCCCCATCTCTGATTCGGGATCGTTGCCGGGACCAACTTTAAGGGCGGCAACACGCGGGGTGAGACGTTCAACAAGTTTGTCGGCAGCGTCGCCGACTGCGACCGCAACCGAGACCGCCATGCAGCGTTCGCCGGCCGACCCGAAGGCCGCCCCCATCAGCGCGTCAGCCGCTTGATCAAGGTCGGCGTCCGGCATGACGATCATGTGGTTTTTTGCCCCGCCCAATGCCTGCACGCGTTTGCCGTGGGCGGCACCGGTCGTATAGACGTGTTCGGCAACCGCAGTGGAGCCAACGAAACTGATCGCCGAAATGCGCGGATCGGTGAGCAACGCGTTGACGGCTTCGGCGTCACCGTTGATGACGTTAAAGACGCCGTCCGGCAGCCCCGCCTCGGTCATAAGTTCGGCCATGCGGATGCCGCACGACGGATCTTTTTCCGACGGCTTCAGGATGAAGCAATTGCCCGCCGCGATCGCCACCGGGAACATCCACATCGGCACCATCGCCGGAAAGTTAAACGGGGTAACGCCCGCGCAGATGCCCAAGGGTTGGCGCAGCGACCATGAATCAACGCCGGTGCCAACCGAATCCGAATACTCGCCCTTGAGCAGATGCGGAATGCCGCAAGCAAATTCGACAACTTCAAGCCCGCGGGCGACGGACCCTTGCGCATCAGAGAAAGTCTTGCCGTGTTCCGCGGTTACCAGCCGCGCGAGATCATCGCCGTGTTTCTCGACCAGTTCCTTGAATTTGAACATGACGCGGGCACGGCGGACCGGCGGCGTCGCCGCCCATTCTTCGAACGCGGTTTCAGCCGAAACGATCACCTGATCAATTTCGGCGGCGTTTGCTAAAGCAACATCGGCTGATTTTTCACCCGTCGCCGGGTTGAATACGTCACCGAAGCGGCCGCTTTGGCCCTCGACAATTCCACCGTTTATGAAGTGATTAATGGTTGGCATCCGGCCCTCCGCCTCGCTCACGAATTGGCCTCATGGGTGCCTGAATTTCAGCGCCCTTGCAAGGCCCAGGAGAGGCTGTGAGGTGGTGGTCATTCCCAGGGTGCGGGCAAAGTATTGACGGATGTGGCCTTTTGCCGGGCAGCGAAATCGCCCAAACTTTGGGTCTGGACCCCAAGGTAAAGTGGCTCGGCGCCGTCCCGGTAAATATTCATCTTGGCGTTATACGCAGAATGGGCGAGCCCGTGTTTGTTGATCACATTGTATTTGCTGACAAAAAACCGCCCGTCTTCCTGTTTTTCGCCGGTGAAATAACAGCGGATGCCGCTGATACGCCCCGAATCAAGATCAGCGCCGGTAAAGTCATCAAGGCGGCGCTACACCGCGCCCATGAATCCGAGTGAATCGAGTGGCTCGCCGCCGGACTCGAGCGGGCGATAAAATTCCCCAACCAAAATCTGATCCGGCATGGTTTGGTCGACAAGGCGGGCGAGTTCGATGGTCGCATCACCAACGATATATTCGGTGTCGCTCGGCTGCAGGCCTTTTACCTGGTAATAGGAAAAGTGACTGCCAATGGTCAGGCAGGTCCGAAGGCGCGGAACCATGCGCGGTCCAACGACGCCCCGGCTGATTGCGTTGTCGGCAAGCACGAGCATCATCAGGAAGCTGAGTTTGATGTCGTCCTCCGGGCCCTTGCCCCGGTTCCAGATGTAATAGCCGTCGCCCGTTGTCGAGCGGCCGAGATTGATGTTGAGGCCGGCCTGGTGCATGCACCGGAGCGCGACATTTATCGACACTTCGAGAGAATTTAGCTGCGCGACCTGTTCGACCTGAGACAGCAAGGAAAAGCCAACGATGTCGAATAGCGCGATGGTCCGGCTGCGGGTCCGGGAAATGGAATATCGAACGGCGAGCCTTTCAATCGCTGCCACCGTTACCGCGCCGGCGTCATCGCCAATCGGGGCCGCAAAAGGCACGAATTCGGATTCAATTCCAAGAACCTCGGCGACCGCCGCAAATGCCCGGTTGCCCATCATCCGGGTGCCGTCGGTCATGCGGTGATGGGCTTCGGCGTGCTCAAGCAGTGCGTAGGAGGGCGCATGCCTGGAAGGGCTGTGTTACCGCTCAGGCTTGGAGCCGCGGGTATCGCACAGATGGCGATGTGCTGAAGGAAATCGAACACCATCTTCGAAGAGCGTATGAACTCGACCCCAATGATCCCGAATGCCACCGGATACTGGCCGCAATCGCGCTCATGAGAAAAAATTTCGACGATGCTATTTCTCATCAGTAGCGCGGGCTTCAACTCAACCCCAATTACGACTTAATCGTTGTGCAACAAGGCGAACTTCTGACCTGGACCGGCGACCCCGACGGGGCCGTCGAATGGATCGAAAAGGCAATGGCCCTAAATCCGTTTCACCCGGAACGGTTCTGGAGCCATCTTGGCCGTGCCTTGTTTCTGGGTAGCAATTACGAGCCCGCCATTCGGGCCTTCAAGAAACTCTCCTATCTTGACGCCGGCCAGCACGCCTTTGTTGCCGCTTCGAACGCCGGCCTCGATCAGCTCGAATTCGCCGCCAAACATGTGGAGAAAATAAAGAGTCTTGATCGCGATATGACCGCGGAGAGCTACATTGCTTCGCTGCCCTTTCGAGACAACGCCGACAGCGAACATTTGCGCGACCTGCTGATCAAGGCCGGAATGAGCTGACCGCGGGAACAAAAATCGCCGCGAAAACGCGTAACATTGTTGCGCGTTTTTTTCGTTGCATCGCCGCATCAAAGTCTTGTGTTTGTGTTGCAGTGCGTAGCAGATATCCCCAACTTTTATTGCTCGCAAAGCAGAAGTTTTCTTGTGCGCCCTCGAAATGAGTCGTTCAGTAGTTCTCGACGGTAGCGTTGTTCAGTGGACACTTCATAAGTTGGATGATGCGGCTGTTGGGAGGGTGGACGGACTCAGTAGGGCGTCGGTGTCAGACAAACTGTTGAGGAAGGCCAAGGGCTTGACCGGGGGCGGTCAGGTCCATTTTTTTTGCGTAAGGCTCAACGCTTTTTTGGCTTCAACATTTGGGTCGCTCTTTTGCCAAGCGGACGCAGAAATCAATGTATTGAAAAAATGGTGCCGCCTGCAGGACTCGAACCTGCGACCCCCGCATTACGAATGCGATGCTCTACCAGCTGAGCTAAGGCGGCACACTTCAGGCTGCGAATGCGCCAGAATTTAGCACCTCGCAGGCGGCGGCAAAACTACTCCCGGCGCATTGTTGCGTCAACGGAGGGCGTTATGGTGGCTCATTTCCGGATCGACTGCGCTAAACCGGGCCCGGCGAATAATTGCCAAACTTCAACTTCCACGTTAGTGGTGGTGCATGGCACTCGCGCGACTTTCTAATACCAGCGGCGCACAAATACGTACGGCCGATTCCAGCGATCTTCCGGCAGCCGCGAAAATCTATCTCGAAGGTCGAGACCACCTGCCAGACCGCGCCGATTCGACACAGTTCCGGGTTCAGGATTTTTACGCCGACACCCAGGGCGAAGTAATTTGGATTGCCGAAAGGGGCGTGCGGGTTGTCGGATTTGTCTCGGTCTATCGCCCGGGGCAATTTATTCACAATCTCTATGTTGAGAAGAAATTCCAAGAGCAGGGAATTGGCAGGTTGTTGGTCGAAGAAGTGGCGGCGCAAATTCCGGGAACGCTGCGCTTAAAATGTATTCTCGCCAATGAAGCCGCTCTCAGTTTTTATGAAGCGACCGGATGGGTCGAAGAATCTCGCGGCGAGAGCGAGTACGACGGGGCATATGTTTTATTGAAGCGTTCGTAATCGAACGTAAATCGGTTCAGCTCGTCTGGTCTCTGTCTTCCGGTTCAATATTTCGCGCAAGGTCTGGTGGCAATGGCGTCGACTGATCGACTGCGGCGGCAATGTCACTCGCCGGGATTTCAGGCATCTCGGGCGGCGGAACGAGGACATCACGACCATTGACGGCCCGCCAGCGAAGCGAATTGAAGCTTCGGCAATCGCTGCAATGCGCATCCCAACCGGCATGAACGTGATGGCAAACCGTACACACCCAGCGCGGGCCGGACGGCGCCTTTTCCAAATGGGCGAGCCAGGTTCGGGCAAATGCGGGCCCCTTTGATTTCTCTTCAAGATCGGCCATCAGGCGGCAGGTTTCCGCGTCGGGATTATCAGCCGCCAACGGTTCCAGCGCCTTTCGCGCTTCATCAAAATGCTTTGCCGCAATCGCCGCGCGGGCGACCGAAATACGGGACTGGCGATCATCAGCGCTGAATGCGGCGAGACGTTCGATCCGCTGCAGTCGACGTTCGGGCGTTTCATCGGCAATGGCCCGGTCGTAAATTTGACCGAGATCGGGATGCGGCTGGATCTGCCAGGCCTGTTCGATCAGGTGCATGGCGCGCCGCCGTTTGCCCTGGGCGAGCAATATGTCGCCGGCAAAGGCGGCCGCCGGGACCAACGCCGGGCTAAGCGTGAGGGATTCAAGCGCGAGCCGCCGCGCAGCCACACCGTCGCCGTTGCCGCGGGCCATGCGCGCCTGCTGAAACAGGGTTACGGCCTTGCGGCTGTTGGCCTCTTCAACCGTCATCGCCTTTTGCCGAACGGCATGGTCGATCACCCGCCCAGCTTCAACCCAATTCCCGGCTTCGGCTTCGAGATCAAAAAGTGCCGTCAGCAGCCATGGCGTTTTCGGTTTGAGGACAAATGCCCGGCGCGCGAGATTAAGCGCGCTTTCAGTACTGCCGGCGCGTTGCGCCTGGGTGAGTAGGCCTCGGAGCCCGAGAAACTCCATCTCCGGGCGATCGAGCATCGCCGCAAAGTATCGCCTTGCCGCCAATTCGTCGCCGTTGATTTGCGCCGCCTGCGCCGACAAAAGCATCGTCAGCGGCGCATCATCAAGAAAGGTTTCGGCCTGACGCGCGTAGCGCAAGGCGGCAACCCCGTCTCCTGCTGCGACCGCGACCATGCCTTGTGTCAGCGCGAGCTGGCCCTTGCGCGACTGACTTCGCGACCGTGCCGCGCTGAGGTAAAGCGGGCCTCGCCGAAGCCACCGCCAGAACCGGTACAGAAGGGCGGACGCCACCACCAGAACCGCGAGACCAGCGACAGCCACATCGAGCGATGTTTCAATTTGAACGCCCTCCCAGCTGAGCGAGACAACTCCTTCGCGGTCGGCAAGCCAGGTCGCGACGAAGGCGGCACCGACCAGGACAATGAATGCGGCGAAAATCCGTGTCATGACAGGCTCACGATGCCCCGAGGCGCTGCATCGCGCCAAGCGTTAGTTGATCGACCGCCTGATGCGCGCGAAATCGGAGATCCGCTCGTCCCCGCCATCCGGACATCTGGTTGGCTGTTTCGCCGTCGAGAGAATCAATTTCTGCAATCGCGCCTTTCAGATCACCCGCGGCCAGGCGCGCTTCAGCTCGCGCCATGATTGCTTCGGAACCACTGCCCGTGACTTCGCCGGTTCGCCGCACCGTGACCACCGACGTCACCCGATTGAACGTGCGATCAAGCCACCCCGAATCGGCATCGATGCGACCGGCATGGACAACCGTGCCGGCAAGGCTGGCAAATTCCGAACGGAGGTCCGCCAAGGACGGGATGCCCGTCGCCGCGGCCGAGGAAAGGACTGACAGTGAGGCTGAGAGTTCGGCATCAACGGCAGCATCGACGAGAATCTTCAGTTGTGTGAAGGCCGTTTGATAGGGCGCACCGGTCCCAACCTGTTCACTGAGATGCATGACAGCGGCGAGCAACGCGGTGCCCTCGACCCGGGTTGCGGCGGCCGCCTCAAGACGGGAAAGCGTCGTCGCAATATTGGCGAGGCCTTCCGGCATTGCGGCTTCCAGAGATTCGATGTCGGCCCTCAGCGCCGCCAATTGAGCGGCGGTATTTTCAGGCATCGTCTCTGCTTCGAGCGAATCGATCCGTGCAGATAGGCCATCGATCCGACCGCGAAGATCGGCGACCTCCAAGCTCGGAAGATTGGCAGCGCCCGTCTCCGCCGTTTGAGCGACAGATTGCAAATCCTCAATATCGGCGATACGCCGTTCAAGGACGGCCACGACACCGGCAATTTCTCCCTGCTCCCGCAGCTCGCCAGCGATGTTGATCATCGCAGCACCGAGGTTGGTTACATCGGCATTCGCCTCTGCCAGCGAGGTACGAACGGCTGCAAAGTCTCTGGCCCTTTCTGCAGCGTTCGATTCTTGTGCGGTTGCCGCCTGAACGCGGAGGGCTTGAAGATCGCCCTTCTGCAATTCCAATTGGCGACGGAGATCATCCAGCGCACTTTGCAAAGTCGCGATTTGTGATTGAAGGGCGGCGTCGGCCTGTTCGCGATCTTCGCCCAGCCCGTAGAGGTCACCAAAATTGACGCCGATTAGGCGTTGCCCGTAGGGACTGGCAATCAGGCCCGCAGCGAACACAAATACGAGAAAAATGCCGATCCAACCAAATCCTGCACGACCCGAACCAGACGACGCCCGACGTGCGGTAGGCGCACGCACCGCTGGTTCATTCGGATTTTCAGTCATTGACGTTCCGGTATGGGCAACATGGCAAATAGCGCCTCTACATCGGGACGCGGCGATACCACGACGCGGCGCCAATCGAGGCCTTCGATTGCACGGGCGATCCGGTCACTGAGGCAATAGACCTCAAGTTCTCTGAGTTTATCGCTGAGGCCGGCCATTCGAATCAGCTTTTCAAATATTTCGGCGGTACGGGTTGAGAATAAAGCAACCGCGTCGAGGTCACCATTTCCGAGTGCGGCCACAGCTTCCGGCGTGAAGGAAGGAACCGCGAAAGCCGCATAGGTCACGGCCTCTTCGATTTCAAATCCCTCTTTTTCAATTTGGGACCGGACATCGCCGGTGGAATCACGGCCTCGAACGAACAGAACCGGGCCGTCGGAAGGTTCCAGAACCGAGGTCGCGAACGAGACCAGGGCATCGGCATCTCCGCGCGCGTTTCGCACGCGCGTGAACCCGAGCGCGGTTGCGGTTTCGGCGGTGGCCATACCGACAGCAAGTATCAGGATATGCCTAGTCTCGGTTACCTCGGCGAGAGACCGCACGCCGTTTCGGCTGGTGGCGAGGATCGCCTGAAACCGGGAAACATCGAGCGGCTGACTATCCATTTCAATGACCAGCATTGGCTCGACAATCGATTCAATTCCAACTTCTGCCAATGTCTTGGCAATACTGGTGGAATCCGCTTCTGGTCGCGTCAGCAATATCCGCATGTCTATAGATCCGCGAAAAAATCGGCCCCCCCTGCCAGGCGAAGGACTTCGCCTGCGTCGTGCCCGACGGCGACCGCGTCAGCTTTAACGCCGCCGCCTTCGGTTTTGTGAACCGTAGTGCCGTCTGGCGACACAATCAGGCCCCGCAACGCGATCTTGTCTCCATCAAGCATCGCAAGCGCCGCAATCGGCGTGCGGCAGGAGCCATCGAGGGCGGCAAGCAATGCCCGTTCGGCGGAAACACAAATTGCCGTATCCGGATGATTAAGCGGTGCAAGCAACTGATGGATGGCCTGATCATCGGCGCGGCATTCGATTCCAACGGCGCCTTGCGATACGGCCGGCAGCATATCGTCGGTCTTGATCGCGCTGGTGACAACCTCTGGCATGCCGAGCCGGTTTAGTCCGGCCATAGCAAGCAGCGTCGCATCGACTTCGCCGTCTTTCAGTTTGCGCAGACGGGTGTGAACGTTGCCGCGAAAATTGACGATTTTGATATCGGGACGGCGGTTGAGAATCTGTGCGCCGCGGCGGAGCGATGAAGTCCCGACAACAGCGCCTTCAGGCAACGCCCAAAGGTCGGTTGATTTATGGCTGATGAAGGCATCGCGCGGATCTTCCCGCTCCAGGAGGCAGGGCAGCACGAGGCCATCCGGCAACACCGTCGGCATATCCTTCATCGAATGGACGGCAATATCGATCGTCCCGGCCAATAAGCCTTCTTCAATTTCCTTGGTGAACAATCCCTTGCCGCCAACATCGGCCAAGGATCGATTCTGAATGCGGTCGCCAGAAGTTTTGATGATGTTGATCTCAATCGATTCCAGCGTCAGATCATCGTGTGCGGCGATCAGCAGGTTCCGAACCATATTGGCCTGGGCGAGCGCCAGGGGACTGCCGCGGGTCCCGATTCGAAGCTGGATTTTATTTTGATTGGCGTTCATGTTCCGGCGAGATCCTCGATAATACTGACGTGCTGAAATTATACCGAATTTGCCTGAACAAAGAGAAAAGCAATTGGTCCCGTCATGATCGTACTCGGAATTGAAACGAGTTGCGACGAAACCGCTGCTGCTGTGGTCAGCGGTACGCGCGAAATATTGGCTGACCGGGTGAGAACCCAGATCGAAGACCACCATCCCTACGGCGGCGTTGTGCCGGAGATCGCTGCCCGCGCCCATATCGAACATCTCGACCGCCTGATTGATGAGGCGATGTCGGAGGCCGGCGTGTCCTGGTTTGAAATTGACGCGATTGCGGCAACGTCCGGTCCCGGATTGATCGGCGGACTGATGGTCGGGCTGACGTCGGGCAAGGCGCTGGCGGCGGCACTCGCCAAACCCTTTATCGCGGTCAATCATCTGGAAGCGCACGCTCTATCCGCGCGCCTCACCGACGGAATCGAGTTCCCGTATTTACTACTGCTGGTCTCGGGCGGCCATTGCCAGCTTTTAATCGTCAAAGATGTCGGGCAATACGTTCGCCTTGGCACCACCGTCGATGATGCCGTCGGCGAAGCTTTCGACAAGGCCGCCAAACTGATGAATCTGGGCTATCCCGGCGGCCCGGCAATCGAACGGGCGGCGAAGGACGGCGACCCCACGCGATTTGATATGCCACGACCGATGTTGGGCCGGGACGGCTGTCACTTTTCGTTCTCAGGTTTGAAAACTGCGCTTCGGTACAAAGTGAGGGACCTTACGTTGAGCGAGAAATTGTCAATTATCGACATCGCTGACCTTGCCGCCGGGTTTCAGGCCGCGGTTGCCGACGTGCTGGTTGATCGGAGCCGTCATGCCATCCAGGAGATGCGGGCGCGATACCATTATGCGCGGACGTTTGTTGTCGCTGGCGGCGTCGCCGCCAACCAATCTCTCCGCGCGCGGCTTTCAAAGCTCGCAGAGGAAGAAGGCTTCACCCTTGTCGTGCCGCCGCCCGCGCTTTGCACCGACAACGGCGCGATGGTCGCCTGGGCGGGGCTGGAACGATTTTCCCGAGGCCTGACCAATTCACTGGCCGAGCCGCCGCGCGCCCGTTGGCCGCTTGACCCGGACGCGGCAAAAGCGCCTGGGGCGGGCGCGAGAGGTTAGGACAAGTCGATGATCGCGGTGATTTTTGAATTTGAAGTGGGATCCGGTCAGGAAGACGACTATTTCGAGATTGCCGAACAATTGCGAAGCGCGCTTGACGATGTTGATGGGTTTGTCTCGATCGAACGGTTTGAGAGCCGGACAACGCCGGGCAAGTTTCTGTCACTATCGATGTGGCGGGACGAAGCGGCAATTCAGGTTTGGCGTGATTTTCCGAACCACCGCACGGCACAGAACCGGGGCCGTCAGGATATTTTCTCGCACTACCGGATTCGGGTGGCCAACGTCATTCGGGATTACGCGAAAGACCCGGAATAAACCGCAGCACACCGGTTGCCCGAACCATTCCGCGACCTGAATGCGCTTGCGATCCCGCGTGATCGCTCCCTAAACTTAAACCAGCGCGTGGCACCAAAGCCGCAAACCCTTTTTTCGGAGAAATCATGGCCAAAGAATTGCCACCCCCTGAACATGTCGAGGTTCGGAATGCCTTTCCGACGCCGGTCATCATGGCAATGCTGCCGGACCATGAAAAACTGAACACGCGGCTGAAGAAAATGATTTACGCGCGCGAGAAAAAAGAACCGGCGAGTGATGCCTACGATTCGAACATGGGCGGCTGGCACTCAACCCGAGACCTACAAAAGTGGGGCGGCAAGGCGGGCGAACAGATTATTGATTCGGCAAAGAGTATTGCCGACCGCATGACGGCGACACGGGACGGCCGGCCGGCCGACGTCGAATGGGAGGTAAACGCCTGGGCCAACATCAATCGCAAGGGCCATAGCAACGAATTTCACGTCCATCCCGGCGCCTATTGGTCGGGAACCTATTACGTCGACGACGGCGGCTGCGGCACCGATCCGTCGCTCGGCGGCCAGTTCGTGATCATGGACCCGCGCGGGCCGGGGCCGTCGATGTATGCGCCGAACCTTTGTTTTCAGGGCCCGGGCGGACAGGCGGTCGGCGCGACCGAGTTGGTGCCGCCGCGACCCGGCATCATGATAATGTTCCCGGCCTGGCTCTCACACGGTGTGCGGCCCTATTTGGGCGATCAAGACCGGATTTCGATTGCCTTTAATCTCGCGGTGAAAGCCGAGTAGGGGCGAACTCGACCTTGTTCCGCCCCCTCCCCACATCAATGGTCGGTGGTTATGATGCGCGCGGGCGGATGACATGAAGATCAAACACACATGAGTTTCAAACACATTGGAATCATCGGCGGCGGCGCGTGGGGAACGGCGCTTGGCGCAGTCGCTGCGCGAAATGCTAGAAAGGTCACATTGTGGGCGCGCGAAGCCGATGTGATCGGGGGCATCAATAGCGCGCATCAAAATCCGATATTCCTACCCGACGTCACGCTTGATCCGAAAATCCACGCGACCGGTGATATGGCGGAAGTGGCGCTGGCCGACGCCTTGTTATTGGTCGCGCCGGCACAACATTTGCGCCCCGTCGCGGGTGACCTTGCAAGCCATGTCCGGACCGGAACGGTGGTGGCGATCTGCGCCAAAGGTTTTGAGCAACAAAGCCAGAGCCTGTTGACCGATGTTCTTGCCGACGTCCTGCCAGATGTCATACCCGCCGTGTTATCGGGACCGACGTTTGCCCGTGAAGTGGCGCTCGGTCAGCCGACTGCGGTCACCCTCGCCTGCGCCGATAGCGATGCGGCGAAAAGTCTGGCGGGTGCTTTGGGCGGCATGACATTCCGGCCTTACGTTTCTGATGACCTGATTGGAGCGCAGATTGGCGGGGCGGTAAAAAATGTTCTCGCCATTGCCTGCGGCATCGTCGCCGGTCGCGGCCTCGGCGATAACGCACGCGCCGCATTGGTGACGCGGGGTCTGGCCGAAATCATGCGCTTCGGCATCGCCTTTGGTGCAAATCCGAACACTCTGATGGGACTTTCGGGCCTGGGCGATCTTGTGCTCACCTGCACGTCACCGCAGTCCCGCAACATGTCGCTGGGATTGGCATTGGCCAAAGGGGCGAGCGCCAAAGAATACCTCTCTGAGCGGCAGTCCGTGGCCGAGGGCGCCTATACCGCGTCCGCCCTTCGCGAGATGGCGACCGCCAAAAACATCGAGATGCCGATCGCCTTTGCGGTTGATCAAATTCTCAATCACGACGCGCCGATAGAAGATGAAATTGAAGGATTGCTGAGCCGGCCGTTCCGGTCCGAATAAGACTTCAACAACAATATTAATTTGGCCCGTGGCGCCACCGCATGGCCATCGTTATCATCGATCCAAACCAAAAAGGGGAACTCATGAATTACGTAATTTTCTGCACCGATTCAGACAACAGCGACGAACTTCGCGTGACCCACCGAGACGACCATCTCGCCCACATCAAAAGCATCAGCGGCAAACTGATGCTGGCCGGACCTTGCCCCGCCGACGGCGACCAGGCTGGTGCGAGCATGGTGATCGTTGAAGCCGACAGCGCCGACGACGCGCGCGGGATAATCGAATCCGATCCCTATTTCAAAGGCGGTGTCTGGAGCGATGTCATGGTCCGTCAATACAATGCCGTTGCCGGCGCATGGGCACCAAAGAGCTGAGCCATGGCCTATTGGCTTTTGAAGACCGAGCCCGAAATCGACTGGTCGTGGGACGATCAGGTTAAACAGGGCGTCGAGCCCTGGGACGGGATTCGCAACTACCAAGCGCGTAACAATATGCAGCTGATGAAGAAGGGCGATAAGGCCTTTTTCTATCATTCCGGCAAAGACAAATGCGTGATGGGTATCGTCACCATTCACCGCGAGGAATATCCGGACCCCGAGGATGAAAAGGGCGTTTTTGTACTCGTTGACGTAAAAACCGACCGCGCGCTGAAAACACCGGTGACGCTTTCGGAAATAAAAGCGACGCCGTCCTTATCGGAAATGCCGCTGGTCAAACACACCCGCCTTTCGGTGCAGCCGGTTGATGCTAAATCCTGGAAGACCATCTGCAAGATGGGCGGCATCAAGCCTTAAGAACAGCGATGCGCGACTATCGCCAATTCATCGGCGTGCCAAAGCCCGGTACCAAACTCGGCCGGGCGGACGCGATTGTCGAAAAAAAGGCCGGCGTCTATTCGTTCGGCACTGGCGCGGAAGTGTTTGAAATGTTCGTGCTGCGCCACGGCGGCGAATTATACGGATATGTTAACGACTGCCCGCACGCGCGAAGCCCGTTGGACTGGCGGCCCGGCGAATTCCTCACACCCGATAAATCAAAAATCCTCTGCACCATGCACGGCGCCGAGTTTGATATTAAGTCCGGCATCTGCGGCACAACACCTTGCCCCGGCGGCGAACTTGCGAAGGTGCCGATTGAATTACGCGATGGCGTTCTCTACATCGCCGAATCGTGAGTTCGGTTTCCAAAGACTAGCGCCGGACTCCGAGACGATTTAGCTCGGCGGTCGCGCCCATGACTTCGCGCGTTCGAAAGGCGCTGAGCCTTTCGGAGTCTCGCAATGATTGCACCGCCTGAACTATCTCGCCCTGTAGCAGTTGAAATTCACCGACATAAAATAAAATTCTCGCTTGGCGAACCACGGCGTCGCGGTCGGGCCTACCTGGCGCCGCCGCCGCAAACGCCTGATCCGTATCGATAAATCCCAGCAGTAGGGCAGCCGCAACCGCCTGCCATTCGCCGAGCTTGCCGGCCTCAAGAGCGGCCGCCAGCGCTCCGGAATTGGCCTGCCCGGCATGGGCAGCGGCAAGGTGATGCCAGAGATAAAGCTGTCCATCGTCGGCACCCGCCAACAACGCCCGCGCATAATCCTCCTGCGCCGCGACAAATTTTCCCAGCAGGAACCGTGTGTCACCGCGCCGTTGATAGGGTGCTGAAGTTTTTTGGCCGCGGGAAATTGCATCGCCAAAATCTGTTTCGGCGCGGGCAAAATTTCCAATGTTGATCCAGGCATTGGCGCGATTGAAATAAGCCGCGGCATCCTCCGGCGTCAATGCGATGACCCGATCGTAATCGGCAATGGCGTCGTCGTTCCGGCCCAGCTGAAGGTAGGCACTGGCGCGGTTGGTCATGGCCTTGGTCATTTCCGGTTCGCGGTCGAGTGCGCGACGATAATCCTCAAGCGCCTTCAAC
Source organism: Alphaproteobacteria bacterium (assembly GCA_029936875.1). Taxonomy (GTDB): domain Bacteria; phylum Pseudomonadota; class Alphaproteobacteria; order SHVP01; family SHVP01; genus JAPYRS01. The sequence goes on from JAPYRS010000007.1 coordinate 16,939, forward strand.
GGATCACCGGCACGAATGTACGAATTGCCGCGATTGTAAAACGTCGTGGCCAAATCCGGCCGCAGCCAAACCGCGCGGTCAAGCGCCTGCAAAGCATCCTCGTGGCGGCCGACGTCATCAAGTGCAAGACCAAGATTGGAAAAGGCATCGACCGAACGCGGATAGATCTGAATCGAATCAAAAAAGGAATCGATCGCCCGGAGCGGATCACCAGACCGATGGAGGCCGATGCCGCGCAGCACATAGGCATGACCGAGCGCCACGCCGGTCAGATCACCTGAATCAATCGCCTGATCAGCGAAGCGAATTGCGTTCAGGAGTCTGCCATTCTCAAGCGCGATCTGGGCGTCTTTGAGATCAACCGCGCCGTCTGCATGTGCCGCTACCGGAAACAGGGCCAGCAATGCCGCGAACAAAATTGCGGTCCACAGAAAGAAATGCAGATTGCGTTCAGTCTTCATCGCGAAATTCTCGGCAGATCTGGATGCCGATGAGGTTACGCCGCCCCGGCGAGGAATTTTTCATAGTCCTCAGCAATATCTTCGACGCAGGCGTCGAGAATATTTTTACCGTCCTCCGGCGTGGCAATCGAGGGATCGGAGCCCATCCGACCATCGGGGAATTTCTCGCGAAAATCGTCGGCGTCTTTATAGGACTGCACTTTGCCGGCATCACCCGCCATCGCAACATTCTTGATCACATCCGGTCGCAAAAACTGCGTGAGCGAAACTTCAGAAGGCGTCGCGTGGGCACCCTCTTTCTTGCCGTACAGCGATTGGCGCAATTTGGTGGTGCGGTCGCCGGTCCACCAGTTCACCGACCGGCACTGAATTTGCCCGGCGTTGCCGCCCTTGAGCTTCGCCGTTGCATAAACTTCGTCAAACGCAGACTTGATCGTTGCAATGTTTCCCCCGTGCGCGTTGATGAAATAGAAATGCGTGAGGCCGTGTTGGGCGAGTGATCCAACCCAGTCGCCGATTAATTGAATTAATGTGGACGCGCGCACCGTCATCGAACCTTTGAAGGCCATGTGGTGCTGCGCCATGCCGACCGGAATTCCGGGGGCAACCAGGACATCCATCTTTTCACCGGCGGCTTCGGCAAGGGCGTCGGCGCAAATGGCGTCGGTGCCGATTAAGCCATTCGGGCCGTGCTGTTCGGTCGAGCCAATCGGGATAATGATCCCGGGTGACTTCGCCATTCGCTGTTCGGCTTCCGCCCAGGTGCAATTGTGAAGCAACATTGTCTGTCCATTCGCGTTTCGGTACCCAGCCCTCATGAAGATCACCGAGGGCCGACGACCTACGGGAGAACGACGATAGCCGCGCCCGCCACCGGTTCCAAGGGTCGGCGTTACCCCGTCACCCAACTTGCGGCAGGGAAACTCTTGATTCCATAATGGCCGCCATAAGGGGCAATGCCGATAATGCCCGCGGCAACGGGCAAAGCTGATAAAGCCCGCCGAAGGGGAAGCCCGGCAAAGGGGAAGCCCGAATGGGAGGAAACCATGCCGACCGACAAGATTTATCCTGTGCCCGCAGCGTGGGCCGAAAAGGCCTGGTGCGGCGCGGCGGGCTATGAAAAGCACTACCAAAAATCGATTGATGATCCGGAAGGATTTTGGGCGGAACAGGCCGAACGTCTCAACTGGATCAAGAAATGGGACCGGGTCAAAAACACATCGTTTGAAGGTGATATCTCGATCAAGTGGTTCGAGGGCGGCATCCTCAATGTTTCCGCCAACTGCCTCGACCGGCATCTGGCGAAGCGCGGCGACCAGACCGCAATTCTGTGGGAAGGCGACGACCCCTCTCAGTCGAAGGCAATCACGTACCGCGAAGCGCACGAAGAGGTTTGCCGCTTTGCCAATGTGCTCAAGTCGCGCGGCGTAAAGAAAGGCGACCGCGTCACCATTTACATGCCGATGATCCCGGAGACGGCGTATGCAATGCTCGCCTGCACCCGGATCGGTGCCATTCATTCGGTGGTCTTTGGTGGCTTCTCTCCAGAAGCGCTTGCCGGACGGATACTCGACTGCGATTCGCGCTGCGTTATTACCGCCGACGAAGGTGTGCGCGGTGGCAAAACGATACCGCTGAAAAAGAATACCGACGCGGCACTGGAAAAATGCCCCGACGTCGACACCGTCATCGTGGTTGAACGGACCGGGGCCGACGTTGGATTGATCGACGGGCGGGACGTGGCGTACGGCGCCGCCCGGGATGCCGCATCCCCTGACTGCCCGCCAGAGCCAATGGACGCAGAAGACCCGATGTTCATCCTCTACACGTCCGGCTCGACCGGGAAACCAAAGGGTGTCTTGCATACGACGGGGGGTTACCTCGTCTACGCTTCGCTCACCCACCAATATGTTTTCGATTATCACGACGGCGATGTTTATTGGTGCAGCGCCGACGTCGGATGGGTGACCGGGCACAGCTACATCGTTTATGGCCCGCTCGCCAACGGTGCGATCACGCTGATGTTCGAGGGCGTGCCCAACTATCCGGATTCGTCCCGGTTTTGGCAGGTCTGTGACAAACACAGCGTCAATATTTTCTACACCGCGCCGACCGCAATTCGGGCACTGATGCGGGAAGGCGATGCGCCGGTCACAAAAACCGATCGGAGAAGCCTCCGGCTTCTCGGCACGGTCGGCGAGCCAATTAATCCGGAAGCCTGGGAATGGTATTACAACGTCGTTGGCGATGGCCGTTGCCCGATTGTCGATACCTGGTGGCAGACCGAGACCGGCGGCATTCTAATTACACCGTTACCGGGCGCGACCGATCTCAAACCGGGCTCTGCAACAAACCCATTTTTTGGAATTCAGCCGGCAATTGTCGATAACGACGGCAAAGTTCAGGACGGCGAAACCTCAGGCAATCTCTGTTTGCTTGATTCGTGGCCCGGTCAGATGCGGAGCCTCTACGGTGATCATGCGCGTTTCAAGGAGACATATTTTTCGCAATTCCCCGGAAAATATTTCACCGGCGACGGCTGCCGCCGTGACAGCGACGGCTACTACTGGATTACCGGTCGCGTCGACGATGTGATCAATGTGTCGGGCCACCGCATGGGCACGGCCGAAGTTGAATCGGCACTGGTCGCCCATCCCAAAGTTGCCGAGGCCGCGGTCGTCGGTTATCCGCACGACATCAAGGGCCAGGGAATCTACGCCTACGTCACGCTAAAAATTGGCGACGAGCCGAGCGATGAGTTACGCGACGAACTTGGTAAATGGGTGCGGAAGGAAATTGGCGCGATTGCCAAACCGGACCTGCTGCAATGGGCGCCGGGGCTGCCCAAGACCCGGTCTGGAAAAATCATGCGGCGAATTCTGCGCAAGATCGCCGCCAACGAACATGACAATCTCGGCGACATTTCGACGTTGGCCGAACCGGCGGTGGTCGAGGATCTGATCGAAAACCGGATGAACCGTTAGGCGGTCTTTAGGCGGGCCGAAGCAGCAGTTATTCAATGTCTGTGGATAACTACGTGAATAACTTATTGGACGGGAATCGGCTGAAAATTGGGATCCCCGAAAATTAAGGGAGTCTATTTACCCTATTCGCGACTTTCGCCTGAGCCAATTCGGGAACATCCGAATTTATCCACTTATTAGGACCGATTCATTGTCCTTCCCGTCCATTTGGCGCTGAATCCGGAGGTTCGCCGGGTAGTCTTATTCGATGTTTTGACGTGTCAGGCAAAGCATGTCCGAATTGGGTGCGGACCTCCGATTTAGTTTTGCGCGGTTTCAGGACACCAGGACGCCCTCGCGGCGCCGTCGTAGTACCGTGCATGACCCTAAATAACCAAGAGTTCGCCAAGACTGCTGCCGTCATCAAGCACGACCTCCGCGACAATGCGGCCCGCGTATTTGCCATATCGGATGGCAGTGAGATTGATCGAACGACCAGAAGTCTGATCGGTGACGAAGGCCTTCGCAGCAATCGCCAATGCTTTTTCGCCGGGGCAACGACCGCGGATCTCGGGCGCATCAACGCCCTCGATACGAACGCGAATACGAACGTCCTGGCCGAGCCAGACGCGGGCCACGACATCGAGTGTGTCGCCGTCAATCACCGACAGTACACGGGCGCTCACCGGTCCCGCCAGAACCTCGCCAGCCTTTGCCCAACCGCTCGAAAATACGATTCCAACTAAAAGAGCGGTCAGAACGGCGGATTTAAGCGCCACCTTCATGTTACCAACCCAGTCAAATGGTTTCGCCAGATGTATAACCTAGATTGTAATTATGTTTGTAATTTCAATTATTAGTTACCAACTTGACTAAGGAATTTTATCCTATCTTGGTACCCGGTCAATGACAAGGGGCGCGAAAATGCTGGCTTTGCGATTGCGAACCAGAAGCGGCCCGATATAGTCTGCGACCGAGCGGGCGATCAAGATCCACAGCCGGCGCTTTGATCGGCGGTTGGAAAAAGAAACTTGGCAATCTCAGTTGCCGCATCTGGAGAACGCAGCCGACAGGCTGCGGCAAATCGCGAGGAGAAAATGAGCTACGCGCGGACAGCAACATTGCTGGCTGCCCTGACGGCATTGTTTGTCGGATTTGGGTTTGCCTGGCTTGGCGAGGGCGGACTGGTCCTTGGCTTGCTGGCGGCGCTCGCGCTCAACACGCTTTCCTATCGCCAATTGGGCCGCCTGATTTTCAACCGATTTAGAACCCGTGAGGGAAATAAAACTGAAGACGGGAAGTTACTCGGCGAACTGCAGCACCTGTCGATGCGCGCGCGGCTCCCGGTGCCAAAGGTCCATATTTTGGCGAGCGAGCAACCGAACGCATTTGCAACGAGTGAGGGTCCTGGCACGGCGCGGATCGCCGTCACCGAAGGCCTGACCAAGTACCTCACGCCTGATCAGGTATCCGGCGTCCTCGCCCATGAACTCGGACACATTCGGAACCGCGACAATCTTGTTTTGACGATCACGGCAACTGTGGCTGGTGGCTTGCTTGCCCTCGTCGCCCTGGTCGTGGTTTCGGTTCTCAGTGCCATCGGAATTTCCGCAGCCAATTTTGCGATTGCGGCAACCATCGCAGCCGCTGTTAGTGCGGGCCTCGTTCAGACGGCAGTCAGCCGAAGTCGCGAATTTGCTGCTGACAGGGCCGGCGCCGAAATTTGCGGTCGCCCGCTTTGGATTGCGACAGCGCTTCAAGAGGTGGGGCGATTGCAGGCGCCGCTTCTTGCCACCGGGCCTCGCCGGTTTGGTGGTACGGCCTTACGATTCATGATGGCGTCATTTGCTGGCCATTCGCTGGGCGAGCTGATATCGACACACCCCTCTTCTTCCGATCGAATTGATCGGCTAAGACGTTTGAGCGACGGACGCGACCGGTCTTGACGCCAACGAACCGCTCTCCTTCCGGCCAGAACCGAAATTCACAACAATCTGATCTCGGCGCCCGCGGGGCGGCGGCGGGTCTACTGAATGCTGTCCTCGGCCAACAACAAACGCTGAACGACGCATTTGCGGCCGGTGCCAACGGCGAGGGCGAAGCCCGTGCGCTTGCGCCGCTGGAAGCACGGGACCGCGCATTTGCCCGGCTGATGGCAACGACAGTGCTACGCCGGTTTGGCGTGGTCGATTCGATTCTTGGAAACTGCCTCGACAGCCCGCTGCCGTCTGGCGAGGCCTTTGTGATGAATGTTCTTCGGTGTGGCGTGGTTCAGCTTTTGTTTTTGGGAACGCCGCCACATGCCGCTGTCGATGCGAGTGTGCGTTTACTGAAAAAACAGCGCCCGCGCATGGCGGGCCTAGGGAACGCAATCTTGCGGCGGGTCGATCGGGAGCGGGAAAAACTACTCGCGCAATTTGACGGTGCCGGTCGCAACACGCCCGATTGGCTGTGGCAGAAGTGGTGCCAACATTACGGCGAGGAAACCGCGGGCAAAATTGAAGCAGCCCACCTGAGTGATCCGCCAATCGACGTGACTCTTAAAGGTGCTGCGGTCAACAACACCAAACACTGGCTGAAGGTCCTGGAAGCGGAGGCGCTTCCGACCGGTTCGCTTCGGCGCCAGGGCGGCGGGCGGATTGAGACCTGGCCCGGATATAAGGGCGGCGCCTGGTGGATTCAGGATTGCGCAGCGGCCCTTCCGGCCGCGATTCTGATTTCGGGTTTGCGGCAGAAATTTGGCGATGAGCCACAGGCGGTGCTTGATCTCTGTGCCGCACCCGGCGGCAAGACGGCGCAACTGGCCGCGGCCGGATACCGGGTGACGTCGGTCGACCGGAACCCCGCACGCCTCGCCCAGATGCGGGATAATTTGGCCCGTCTTCAGCTCAATGCCGGCATTCTTGATGCCGACGCGGCTCTCTACACGCCGGTGCGGCCGCCTGCGGGACTGTTGCTGGACGCGCCCTGCAGCGCCACGGGCACGATTCGCCGCCGCCCCGATGTGCCCCATCTCCGCAAGAAGTCTGATATTTCAAACCTGGTCGGACTGCAAAAGAAACTGCTCGAACACGCAGCCAATCAGGTGATGCCCGGTGGCATTCTTGTCTACGCGGTCTGCTCGCTGGAGCCGGAAGAAGGTGAAGGGCAGATCGAGCAGTTTTTGAAAGCGCAGCCAAATCAATATCAACGTCTGCCCATCACCCAAGACGAAGTCGGCGGCATGAGCGAAATTCTGACCGGTGACGGCGATATCCGGTCGATGCCCTACCACCTTTCCGACCGGGGTGGTCTCGATGGTTTTTACTGTGCGCGGTTGATCTGGACTCCGTAATCCGAGCGTCCGACAATTGCCGGGCACCAAATTCTCAATTGATTATTCCCGGCAAAAACTTTCACGGCAGCCGTCTTGCCCCCGAGTCATGAAGTTGCTACAGAATGCGACATGCAACAGGCCGTCCGGGTCGCCCCGTCGATCCTCGCCGCCGACTTCGCCAGACTGGGCGAAGAGGTTCAGGCCGTCGAAAAAGCGGGCGCCGATTACATCCACATTGACGTTATGGACGGGCATTTTGTGCCCAACATTACGATTGGCCCGACCGTCGTCGCTGCCCTTCGACCTTTGACCAAACTACCGCTTGATGTCCACTTGATGATTTCGCCGGTCGACCCGTTCGTGGCGCAATTTGCAAAAGCGGGCGCCGACATAATTACGGTGCACGCTGAGGCCGGCGCCCATGTCCACCGCACCGTGCAGTCGATTCGCCAACTCGGCATTAAAGCGGGCGTTGCTTTTAATCCGGGCACGCCGGACGACGCCGTTGATCATCTTCTTGACGACGTCGATTTGATTTTGGTGATGACGGTCAATCCCGGTTTTGGCGGTCAATCGTTTATCAAATCACAATTGGCCAAGATCGAATCCCTGCGAAAGAAAATAGACGCGACCGGTCGCCAGATCGATCTCGAAGTTGACGGCGGCATTACAGCGGAAACAGCGGAACTTGTTATTTCTGCCGGCGCTGATGTTCTTGTCGCCGGGACCGCAACATTTTCCGGTGGCACAGATCAATACCAAAACAACATTTCAAATATTCGCGGCGCATGAGTAGCGGAACCTTATTCGACGAACCGATTAAAGACGCGGCGCGCGCCCGTCCCAAAGCACGGACTTCTCGATCGAAGTCGAGCACCGGACTTTTTGCCCGCGTTTTGTTTCAAAGCGGGTTTTGGGAATCCTGGTTGCGGCGCGGACGGTCCCGTCCGGTGCTTTTGCATTTCACCGATCCCGTGCTTGGCAGCAAGGCCCGCGCGAACGATATGTTTCAGGGCCGCTTTACGATCTCGGGGCATGTTTTGCATTGTCTCAATCGGCCACCGTGGTACGCGGCAGCGCCCAACCCGGTTCTTCTCGCCGAGTTACACAGCTTTGAATGGCTGCGCGACTTTGTCGCCGCCAATGGACCGGCGGCACGCAAACTTGCGCGCGACCTGATCCGTAGCTGGGCGGTACGATTCGGGCGGTGGAATGATTTGGCCTGGCGCCCCGACATCTTGGCGCGACGCCTGGCGGCCTGGTCGATGGCGGCAGAGTTTCTCCTGATCGACGGCGAAGACGCATTCGTGCGGGATTTTCAGAAGCTACTGACGTCCCAGCAACGTCATCTCAAAGTCGCGCTGCGGTCGGCACAACCGGGGACACCAAAAATCGAAGCGGGCGCAGGCATGGTGATTGTCGCGCTCGCACAAATCCAGAACCGGGTGGCAAACAAAAACCTCGGCCTGCTCGGCGCGGATATCACCCGTCATTTATTGCCGGACGGCGGCGCTTCCAGCCGCAACCCGGAAGACGCGATGCGAATTTTGCGCGCCCTTGTTGGCGTGCGTGCTGCACTTCAGGCGGCGTCAGTGGAAACACCGGAGTGGTTGCAACAGGGCATCGATCGCGCCACGCCCTTCGTTCGCGGGCTCAGCCACGGCGACGGGGGAATTGCGGTTTTTAACGGCGCTTTTGAGGGCGACCCGGATCGCAACAGGGCCATCATCAAAGCCGCGCGAATGCAGTGTAAACCGCAGAAAAATGCGCATAATAGCGGCTATGAGCGCCTCGTCGCGGAGCGCACGCTGGTGATCGCGGACGCCAACACACGGATACCCGGAAATCCGCCCGGATCCTCAGGCCATGCCGGCGCGCTGGCCTTTGAGTTGAGCGTTGGCAAAGACCGGCTCGTCGTCAGCTGCGGAACATTTGCCGGAGATGACCCGGCATGGCATGAAGCCAGCCGCGCGACGGCGGCGCATTCGACATTGGTTCTTGGTGACGAAAACGGCGTTAGCGACGAATCGGATTCCGAGCGTGATGTTCTGCACGGCCGCGAAGAAGATGCGGCCTGGATAGAGCTTCGTAGTGACGCCTACCGCGAGCGTTTCGGCGTCGAACATTTCCGCCGCATCTATCTAGCCGACGACGGGCAGGAAGTTCTCGGCGAAGATCACATCAGCGTGCCGCTCGCCCAAATCGCCAAGGCTGGCACCGATATCTCGATTCGTTTCCATCTGCACCCGCAAATTCAGGCCTCGCTCATCGGCAATAGTGAAGAAGTGCTGTTGCGCCTCGCAAACGGTGCCGGTTGGATGTTCGAAGCGCCGGGCCACCAAATTCAGGTCGAAGAAAGCATCTATTTGGGTCGACCAGGGGAAACACGGCGGAGCGAGCAGATCACGTTGAGCGCCAAAATGACGCCGGGCGGGGCCAAATTAATCTGGCGTTTTGCGCGACTTCAGGGTGCAGCTAAAGGGTCCAGCGTTTAACGGCGTCGGGCAATTTGATCTCCTGCCACAAGCCCTTGACGTCGGCGACGACGCCCGCCGGCGCTAACATTTTTTCAATTTTGTCGGCATCGAAATTTGCGTACTCGGCGTGCGCGACCGCAACGACAATTGCGTCATAGCCGGACGCTCCGGAGAGATCCGGCAATAAATCGACGCCGTAAATCGCCCGCGCCTCATCCCGGTTGGCGTGCGGATCGTGGGTATCAACATCACAACCCCGCGCCTCGAGACCACGGATTACGTCGATCACTTTCGAATTCCGCAAATCGGGAATGTCTTCCTTAAACGTAAGACCGAGAACAAGTACGCGGCCTTTTGCGTCCATCGCGTTCAGAATTTCAGTGGCGACAAACTCGCCCATCGAATCGTTGAGCCGACGGCCGGCCAATAGAATTTCGGGATCGTGTCCCAATTCCTGCGCCTTAAAGGCAAGATAATAGGGGTCCACGCCGATGCAGTGACCGCCAACCAGCCCCGGTTGAAAATCGAGAAAATTCCATTTGGTGTTGGCCGCCGCCAAAACATCTTTGGTGGAAATGTTGAGGCGGTGACAGATCATCGCAATCTCATTGACGAAGGCGATGTTGATATCCCGCTGTGCATTCTCAATCACCTTGGCAGCCTCTGCCGTCCGAATATCGATCGCGCAATACACGTTGCCGCCGGTGATTGTTTCGTAAACGGCGGCAATCCGCTTGGTGACCTCGAGCGACTGGCCGGCAACAACCTTGGTGATGCTTTCGATGCCATGTTCGGTGTCGCCGGGATTTATCCGCTCCGGCGAATAGCCGAGATGAAAATCTTTGCCGCAGGTGAGACCCGAAACCTGTTCGATGATCGGCCCGCAGATATCTTCGGTTACACCGGGGTAGACCGTGCTTTCAAAAACGACGACGGCGCCCGGTTTCAGGTGGCGGCCGACGCACTGGCTTGCCGCTTCCACGGCACTAAGGTCCGGCTGATTCTCGGAATCAACCGGGGTCGGCACCGTCACAATGAAAACTTCATTATTGTCGAGCGCAGCTTCGTCGCCAATGACCTTTAGAGTACTGGCGCCCAAACGATCCGTTGAAATTTCGCCGGTCCGGTCATGGCCGGAATTCAGTTCGCTCACCCGGCCCTGATCGGTATCGAACCCGGTCACCGGAAAATGACGAGAAAGGGCCACCGCGAGCGGCAGCCCGACGTATCCCAATCCGATTACCGCAATTCGTTCGTTGGTAGCCAATTTTGCCGCCCTTTGCGTCCAATCCGAAGCGCGCCCGTGGTACTTGCAGGTCTGGCGCTTGTCAAATTGCTGAACCGCGCCGGATATTTGTTAGAGCAGACGAAAAGACTTGACCACAACGGATTCCCCGTGGTTTTCTCGCGACCTTGGCGAAGGTCCGGCGTTGCACCCGGTGGGCGGAAGCGTGGCAAGCCAAGGACCAATCCAAATAAACCTATTGCCCGCGCCCAATTTCGGCGGCGGCATGAATGCGCATTGAATCTGAGATTATCAAGTTTTGAATAGTTCTTCGAAGATCGAATCCTGCCCGGTCGCGGTGATTGGCTGCGGCCACTGGGGCCAAAATCTGGTGCGCAATTTTGCTGGACTTGGCGCACTTGCCGCCATTTGTGACCCGGAGCCGGAGCCGGCCACGACGCTAAGTCGGGACTTCGACGCCCCCATTCGAACCTGGGCCGAAATTCTTGGTGACCCAGCGATCCCTGCCGTCGCCATCGCCGCCCCCGCCGTCCACCACAGCTACCTTGCGAATGAGGCGCTCGACGCAGGCAAGCATGTCTTTGTTGAAAAGCCGCTGGCACTTGATGTCGATGACGCAACCAAAGTCGTCGCCAAAGCCGCGAAGAAAAACCATATCCTCATGGTAGGCCACCTGATGCGCTACCATCCGGTGTTTCAAAAACTGTATGAGATGGTGAGAAACGGTGACCTCGGAAAACTTCAGTATGTGTATTCGACGCGGCTCAACTTCGGCAAAGTGAGGCGCGAAGAAAATATCCTGTGGAGTTTTGCGCCGCACGATATTTCCATGATTTTGGCCCTGATGGGAGAAGATCCGATTGAGGTAACCGCCACCGGGGCGACCTACCTGCAACATGACGTCGCCGACGTGACAACGACATACCTCCGGTTTTCAGAAGGACGCGTCGCTCACATTTTGGTATCGTGGCTCTACCCATTCAAGGAACAAAAGCTAATCGTTGTCGGCGAAAAAAACATGGCTGTCCTTGATGACGGCGAAACATGGGAGCGGAAACTTCTGCTCTATCCGCATTCAATCGAAATGGATGCCGAAGTCCTTCGACCCAATAAAGCTGAAGCGGTGCCAGTGATCGTCGAGCACAGCGAGCCACTTCGGAATGAATGCCAGCATTTTCTGGATTGCATTGCGACTGGCGATACCCCGATGACGGATGGCCATGAAGGCATTCAGGTGTTGAAGGTTCTTCGCGCTGCCGAACAATCAATCGCCGAATCAAAACCGATCACACAGGACGCGGGCCATACATGATTCACGAAACCGCAGTGATTGATGACGGCGTTGAGATCGGCGAAGGCACAAAAGTCTGGCACTTCGCCCACATCATTACCGGATCAAACATTGGTAAAGACTGCACGATCGGCCAGAACGTGATGATCGGCCCCGACGTTGATATTGGCGACGGCTGCAAGATCCAGAACAACGTCAGTGTCTACAAAGGCGTGACCTTAGAAGACAACGTGTTCTGCGGACCAAGTCTCGTTTTCACAAACGTTCTCAACCCGCGCGCAGATGTCGACCGAAAAGAAGAATTCGAGAAAACACTTGTTTGCAGTGGCGCGACACTCGGTGCCAACGCGACCATCGTCTGTGGTGTGACGTTGGGCACCTATTGTTTTGTCGCCGCCGGTGCCGTTGTCACTAAAGATGTCGAACCGCACGCGCTTGTTGTCGGCGTCCCCGCCCGCAAGATCGGTTGGGTGTCACACGCGGGCGAACGATTGGACGACACACTTGTTTGTCCGCGCAGCGGCCGCCGCTACCAGGAAACCCCCGAAGGCCTTCAGGAGATTTCGTGATCCGTGCGTAAACCCATTCCCTTTATTGATCTTGCCGCGCAAAGAGCGCGCATCCGTCCGGAACTGGATGCCGCAATCAAATCGGTCCTCGACCACGGCCGCTTTATTCACGGACCCGAAGTTGCCGAATTCGAAAATCAGCTCGCGGAATTTGCCCGCACCAAACACGCGGTTGCGTGCGCCAGCGGCACCGACGCGCTGATCCTACCGCTATTGGCCTGGGGCATTGGGCCGGGCGACGCGGTGTTCGTGCCGACGTTCACGTTCAGCGCAACCGCCGAAGCAGTCGCCGTGCTGGGCGCAACGCCGGTGTTCGTGGACGTCGAACCGGACACCTTCAATATGGACCCGGACAGCCTGAAAGCGGCAGTTTCCGGCGATTTGGGCGGCCTTAACCCGCGCGCGATTATCGCCGTTGACCTGTTTGGCCTGCCCGCCAACTACACCCGGATCGGCGAAATCGCCACTGAAAACGGCCTCAAAGTTCTGGCTGATAGAGCGCAAAGTTTTGGAGCGAGCCACGGCGGCGTACGGACCGGCAAGCTCGGTGACGCCGCCAGCACCAGTTTTTTCCCGGCCAAACCCTTGGGCTGTTACGGCGACGGCGGCGCTGTGCTCACTGACGATGCGGATTTCCTGCAAATCTTGAAAAGCCTGCGCGTCCACGGCCAGGGCACAGATAAATATGATGCCGTTCGCGTTGGTCTCAATAGCCGGCTTGATACAATTCAGGCGGCAATCCTGATTGAGAAACTGAAAATCTTTGAAGACGAGATTGCGGCGCGAAACCGCGTTGCGACACGTTACAACGAGCAACTTCAGAACAGCGTTTCGGTGCCAACAATTCCGGATGGCAGCACCAGCGTCTGGGCCCAATACACAATCCGGTCGGGAAATCGCGACGCCATTGCTGCAGCGCTGAAGGCAGAAGAGATTCCGAGTGCAATTTACTACCGCGCGCCGTTGCATGTTCAGTCCGCGTACGAAGGTTACCCGCGCGCAACATTGGGCCTCGAAGTTTCCGAACGGCTTTCAATGGAAGTGTTGAGCCTGCCAATGCATCCTTATCTCGAACCAGATGCACAGGACCGCATCATCGCGACCGTTCGGGCCAACGCCTAAACAGAAGAACAAAAATTTATGGATATTCGCGGAAAGAAATTTGTGATTGTCGGCGGTGCCGGATTAATCGGCTCGCATACGGTTGATGCCCTGGTGCGAAAAGATGTCGGCGAAATTGTCATCTACGACAACTTTGTGCGCGGCACGCCAGAAAATCTCAGCGATGCCCTAAAAGACCCGCGCGTAAAAATATTCGATATCGGCGGTGACATTACCCAACCCGATATTCTCGACGCGGCAATAAAAGATGCCGACGGCGTGTTTCATTTTGCCGCGCTCTGGTTATTGCAGTGTCACGAATTTCCGCAGGCCGCGTTCGACGTCAATATTCGCGGAACGTTCAACGTTTTGGAATCGTGCGTGAAAAATAACGTCTCGCGACTGGTCTATTCGTCATCGGCTTCGGTTTACGGCGACGCACTGGAAGAACCGATGAGCGAAGACCATCCGTTTAACAACAAGACTTTTTACGGGGCGACAAAAATTGCCGGCGAGGCCATGGCGACCGCATATGCGCATCGCTACGAGCTGCCCGTGGTCGGACTGAGGTACATGAACGTTTACGGATCACGGCAGGATTATTACGGCGCCTACATCGCCGTCATCATGAAAATTCTCGACCGCCTCGACCAGGGCGAGCCACCGGTTGTTTACGGCGACGGCAGTCAGGCATACGACTTTGTTCACGTCACTGACTGTGCTAGCGCCAACCTGTGTGCGATGGATGCCGATACAACAGCGTCCTATTACAACGTCGGCACCGGCAAACGGACCACCATTAAGGAGCTCGCAGAGCTTGTGTTGCGGCTTACCGGTTCAAACCAGGCAATTCAGTACGAGCCGGCGGGCCAGACGTTCGTCAAAAACCGCATCGGCGATACCCGGCTTGCGCAGAAAGATTTGGGATTTGAGGCCAAGGTAAAACTGGAAGACGGGTTACAGGAATTGATCGAATGGCGCGCCACTCATAAGGCGGAAGTTGCGGCGCGGCGCGCAAAGGTCAGTGAAGCGTGACAGAGGGCGTGAAAAAAATCGATATCGCGCGGCCTTCGCTCGGCAACGACGAATGGCAGGCGCTACGGGAGCCGATCGAATCCGGTTGGTTGACGCAAGGACCAAAGGTGCAGGCTTTTGAGACCGCCTTTGCGGAGCGGCACACGGTCTCTCATGCGCTCGCAACAACGAGCTGCACGACTGCGTTGCACCTGGCCTTGGCCGCACTCGATATCGGCCCCGGTGATGAAGTGATTGTGCCGTCGTTTACCTGGGTCGCAACCGCAAATGTCGTTATTTACTGCGGCGCAACACCGGTTTTGGTCGATATCGACGCGGCCACGATGAACATCGATATCGCCGCTGTGGCTGCTGCAATCACGCCAAACACCCGCGCGATTATTCCGGTTCATCTGTTTGGCCTTTGCGCCGACATCAACGCCCTGCGGGAAGTCTTGCCCGACCACGTCAAGATTATCGAAGACGCGGCCTGTGCCGCCGGCGCCAACTATCACGGCACGCCGGCTGGTGGCCTCGGCGACGCGGCAGCGTTCAGTTTTCATCCGCGGAAATCGATCACCACCGGTGAAGGCGGCATGCTGACCACCAACGACGACGCGATCGCCGAAATTGCCACCAAGATGCGCAACCACGGTGCCGCTGTCCCCGAGGAAATTCGTGTCGCGGGACCGAAACCGTATCTGCTGCCGGATTTCGAAGTCCTTGGCTTCAACTACCGGATGACCGACCTTCAGGGCGCGGTCGGACTGGTCCAATTGGGGAAACTCGATACTTTTATTGACGAACGGGCAAAGTGGGCGGCCTGGTACCGCGAGCGGCTCGCCGGTCTCGAATGGCTGCAACTGCCGGACGAACCCATTGGGGGCCGCCACGCCTGGCAGGCGTTTGTCACCCAAGTTGATCCGAAAACAGCGCCCTCCCCGCGCAATGTAATTATGGAGACGCTGGAGGCGGCGGGGATCGCGACCCGCCCCGGCACGCATGCGGTGCACATGTTGGGCTATTACCAACAGCGATTTAGCTACATCGATGACAGCTTTCCGGCTTCCCGTGCGGCGGCAGAAAATTCGCTGGCACTTCCACTTCACAATCTAATGTCCAAATCTGATTTTATCCGAATTGCCGACGCGCTGGAAAATGTCTGAGATGGCGCGCCCACAACCCGCCTGGCTTTATCAACTGCTCGGCGTCGCGGCTGCGGCAGACGGCAATAAATTTTCATCGGGCGGAACCGAGTTCGAAATTCGAGACGGCATTCCCCGGCAAGTCGTCCAACATACGGAAACGCAGCAACAAACTTCCGACAGCTTCGGCTTCAAATGGGCGCAGACGGAAATATATGACCAACCGGAATTCCTCGCGCCGATCCGGGATTGGCTGGTCGAACGTTACGGCGATATCGCGTCTTACCTCGCGCCCGATTTGGGACATGTCCCTGTCATCCTTGATGCCGGATGCGGCGGCGGCATGTCGGCGATTGAGATGTTTGGCGAACACTTGGCCAGGTGCCATTACGTAGGTGCTGACGTATCAACTGCCGTCGACGTCGCGCAACAGCGACTTGCCGAGAAAAAGATCGACGGCGGATTTATTCAGTGCGATTTGGGCGCGCTGCCGATTCAAAATGATTCGATCGATGTAATATTCTCCGAAGGCGTCCTTCATCACACCGATACACCGCGCGAAACTTTCTTGCGCCTCGCCAAAATATTGCGGCCCGGGGGACACTTTCTTTTTTACATCTACCGGAAGAAAGGCCCACTGCGCGAATTCACCGATGATTATCTGCGCGACAAACTTCAGGTGATGACACCGCAAGAGGGATGGGATTCGTTGATGCCGCTGACGCTGCTCGGTAAAGCCTTGGGCGAATTAAATATCGAAATTGATGTCCCGGAAGATATCGACCTGCTCGAAATACCGAAGGGCAAAATTAATCTTCAGCGTTTGTTCTATTGGCACGTCGCCAAAGCCTTTTACCGCGACGACTGGTCGATCGATCAGATGAACAAGATAAATTTCGATTGGTACGCGCCCGCCAACGCATCCCGCCATACCGAAAGCGAATTGCGCGAATGGTGCGATGAAGCCGGCCTCACGATCAAACGCGAGGTTATTGAAGACGCCGGCATTACGATGATCGCGCAAAGGTCCTAACTCTCACCCGTGTGCGGCCTTACTGGCATATTTAATCGCGACGGCGCGCCCGCTTCCGAAAATGTGGTGCGTGCAATGGCCGATCGGCTGCAACATCGCGGCCCGGACGGAGAAGGAACGTTTTCTGAAGGCGGCATGGCACTCGGTCACCGGCGGCTCGCCATTCTCGACCTGACGACCGCGGCCCACCAACCGATGGTCAGCGCCGACGAACGTTATGTCCTTGCTTACAACGGCGAGGTCTATAATTTTCCGGATCTTCGGCGCGAATTGGAAGGTTTGGGGCGGACGTTTATTTCGCGTTCCGACACCGAGGTTGTGCTTCAGGCCTGCATCGAATGGAGTGACGCGGCAATCCCGCGCTTCAACGGCATGTTCGCGTTTGCGCTCTGGGACCGGAAGGAACGCACGCTTTTGCTGGCGCGCGACCGCTACGGCATGAAGCCGCTTTACCTAACAGAGTGGGGCGAGAGCCTGATGTTCGCGTCGGAGGTCAAAGCCTTCTACGCCCACGCCGACTTTCGGGCAGCGATCGACACCGACGGCGTTCGTGAATATTTCACGTTTCAGAATTTTTTCACCGACCGCACACTTTTCGAGAATGTTCGGATGCTGCCGGCCGGAACGACCCTGAAAGTTTCCGCCGGGAAGCCCGTACCTGAACCGGTAAAGTATTGGGACTTCACGTTCGGCGACAACGGATCGACCGAATCTGAAGCCGTCCATACCGAACGTGTCCGCGCTGCCTTCGAAGCAGGTGTTGAGCGGCAGTTGGTCAGCGACGTGCCGATTAGCGCGTATCTATCGGGCGGCGTTGATTCCGGTTCGGTCACCGCGATTACGGCGCAGCACACGCCCAACCTGAAGACATTCACCGTTGGTTTTGATCTCAGCTCGGCAAGCGGCCTGGAGCTCGCTTTCGATGAGCGCGAAAAGGCGGAACAGCTTTCGGCCCTCTACAAAACCGAACATTACGAAATGGTGCTGAAGGCCGGCGACATGGAACGGTGCATGGAACGCCTGGTCTGGCACCTGGAAGAGCCGCGCATTGGCCAATCGTATCCAAATTTTTACGCCGCCCAGCTCGCCGGGAAGTTCGGCAAAGTGGTGTTATCGGGGACCGGTGGTGATGAAATATTTGCGGGTTATCCGTGGCGTTATTACCGCGCTGCGGTGAACAGCCACTTCGATGATTATGTCGACAAATATTATTCGTTTTGGCAGCGGCTGATCCCCGACGATTCAATTGAAGAGGTCTTCCGGCCGCTCGGCGGAAATTCCAGCATCGACACGAAAGAAATATTTCGTGACGTGTTTAAAGGCCACGCCTCTGATTTGTCCCGGCCAGAAGATTACATCAATCACTCGCTTTATTTTGAGGCGAAGACGTTCCTTAACGGCCTGCTGATCGTCGAGGACAAACTTTCGATGGCGCATGGATTGGAAACGCGCGTGCCGTTCCTCGATAACCATCTTGTCGACGCCGCGATGAATGTGCCGGTCGGGATGAAACTCGGCAATCTCGGCGAGGTCATTCGCCTCAACGAAAACGATCCCGGGCAAAAGGTCAGCGCTTATTACAACAAAACCCGCGACGGAAAACTCATCTTGCGCAACGTCATGAAGCGTTACGTGCCAGAAGAAGTGAGTACCCGCGAGAAGCAGGGTTTTTCCGCACCCGACGCGAGCTGGTTTAAAGGCGAGAGCATCGACTTTGTCCGCGACCGCCTTTTTGCAACGAACGCAAGGATTTATGATTACCTCGACCGAAGTGCGATTCGCCGCCTCGTCGATGATCATTTGGACGGCAGCAACAACCGGCGCCTTTTAATTTGGTCTTTGCTTTGTTTCGAACAATGGCTTGAAACATTTCTCGACGGCGACGCGCGAGCTCCCGGTGCGGCCTAAAATTCTCCTGTCGTCGCGGCCGCAATTGCACGGGTGACACCCGATCTCAGCATCCCCTTGAACGACTCCCTTTCCGCCCATCGCCGCGTCATGTTTGTCGTGCCGACGGCATACGACGCCTTGGTTGAAAAAGGCGTGGACGGCATGATCTTGGATCGGGATGAGGGCGGGTATTTTTCACGTGTCGTGACGATCCACCCGTTCACCGCCCAAAACCGCGAAATCAATCTCAATTCGGTGCACCGGATTATCGAGTTTGGCCGGCCAAATTCAGTGGCGCGCGGCATGCCAAGATTTGCTCAACTTCCCGGCCTCGCGATTCACTTACTCTCGTTGGTTTGGCGCATCGCCCGCATTGCACGACAGGAAAAAGTTGAGATTATCCGCGCGAACGACCCCTATTTCGCCGGGCTGATCGGTTGGGCTGCCAGCGTCTTTGTCCCTGGCGCGAGACTTTGCGTTTCGATCCACGCCGATTACGACAAACGTTTTGAACTCGACGGGGCAGCCGGGGCGCCGGTAATTTTCGGGTCGCGGCGTCTGGCAAAGATTCTGGAGCAGTTTGTGCTACGCCGCGCTGAGCTTGTATTGCCGATCCGCGATCAACTCGGCGATATGGCGCGGGACGCTGGCGTCCCCACCACCCGGATCAAAGTCATTCCACATGGGATCGACTTTGAGCCATTTTTGGCTGATGCAGCCGCCGATTTTCGATCCCGTTATGACATCGAAGCGGATGCAAAAATTCTTGGCTTTGCCGGTCGGCTCACCCGGGAAAATTATCTCGACGACATTATTGATTTGGCCAAGTCACTCGCCGCAAAACGCGACGACTTTGTTGTCGTTCTTGCCGGTGATGGTCCAGAACGGGAGCGGTTTGAGCGGTGCGTGAATGAATCTGCAGCTCTAAATGGTCGCGTTCAATTTACTGGCTTTATTGCCCAGGCAGATGCCTTTGCACTTCGCCGGGAAAGCGCGCTCGGCCTCTGTTTGATGGCAGGCTACAGCCTGATTGAAGCCTGTGCTGGCGGCCGGCCGGTAGTCGCTTACGATGTCGAATGGCATGGCGAATTGGTCATCAACGGTGAGACAGGCGCGCTGATTGCGGAAGGTAACGTTCCGGCACTTGTCAAAGCAGTTACTGACATTCTCGACGATCCAACAAAAGCCGATGCCATGGGAAAGGCGGCAAGGACGCTCGCCTTTTCTCGCCACAGTCTTGAGGCTGCGCGCCTCGCCAAAATAGAAGCCTATGAATTGTTAGCGACCGATCCGCACTAAGCCCGTTGCCGCGAACCAATACTTCGTGATCCTAAATACTGAAAATCTGATTTGTTAAAAACCTACGGCAAACTCGCCGGTCATCAGGTCATCGCGATTCTGCTGTCGGTTATTTTTCTGGTGTTGCTACCGATTGCGATGCCGGCGGAAACTTATGGGCAATTCAGCCTTGTCCTTTCGGTCGCGCAAATTGTCACCATCGTCACGCTGTCCTGGCCAAACGACGGGATGATGCGATACGCCCGGGAAGATATTCAAAGCAGCGGGACCTTTGGCGGCACGATAGGCGCACGCCTTGGCCTGCACGCGGTGTTGCTTCTTATTGTCGTCCCGCTCGCCTGGTTTTTTTCGTCAGACCTTGAACAGGTATTGGGCGTTCCGACCGGCGGGCTTCCATTCCTGTTGGTCGCATTCGTCGTTCTCTCGTTTAACGAGATGGGCCAGTACGCGGGACAGGCGGTCGAGAAGTTCGCCGGGTACGGCCTCTCGCCGGTGATGCTGCGGCTCGCGCAAGTGGTGGCACTCGGCGGTTTCGCGCTTGGTTGGTTTCAAGACTGGCCGGCGCTGATGGTCGGCACGTTGATCGGTTATGCACTTGGCGGCGCTGCTGCCTGGTGGCAGATCCCCCGTGCGGCCATCGGCAAAATCAAACTCAACTTCAGTCGCCTCAAAGATATTCTCAAATACAGTTGGGCGGTGCCGTTCGGGGCGGCAGGCGGCGTCGTCGTCAACTGGATGGACCTCTGGTTTCTTCATCACATGGTCGACGATGCGTCGGTTGGTGTTTATGCATGGGCCTATAATTTTTCGTTGCTGGCATCGGCATTTCTCATTCCGCTATCGGCGATGATCGCGCCGCGCATGATCGATATGAAACTGCGCGCCGATGCGAAAGGCACCGCGCGATACAGCCGCGCCGCCGGTGCCGCCTATTTCTTACTGATCGCGATCCTGCCGATGCTGTTTGTGCCGGTTCTGGCGATTGAGGCGCTGGTTGGTTTTGGCGGATATTCACTGGCGCTAATGCCGCTCCTCATTTTAATGGCGGCAACAAGTTTCCAATTCGCGAGTTATCTGATCCGCCCGGTCTTGGTCGCCGATCCAAAACTGATCCCGATGACGGTGATCGCAAGCCTTGGTGTCGCGATCATCAATGGAATTGGAAATTATCTTCTGATCCCGATCTTTGGCGTAAGCGGCCCGGCACTGGCGACTGCCATCGCCTTTGCCTTCGGCATGGGCGCGCAGGCCTGGATCGTTGCCCGGTACACCGATTCCGATTTTCCGGCGATCTCCGTCCTCGTGATAGGTGGCGCCGCGGCGATCGCGGCGGTGGCAATTCCGGTATTTTGGGGCGTAAGGATCGGCATCCCGCTCTGTGCCGCGCTCAGCGTCGTCATGATCTTGGTCGCACGCAAGCTCGGGCTGTTTCGCGGCGGTTCAGCCTTTCAGATCTTGCTTGAGGAACTTCCAACGCGCCTACGGGGCCCGGCCGTTGCCGCCGTCCTTTGGTTAGATAACAAACCCCACACCGCAAAGGGTTGAGAATTGCGTCTGCAATTGTCAATTTAGGAATATGACCAGACCATCCGATACCATCGACGAATCGCGCCCGGTTCAGGGCAGTACGCTTTCCGGCAAGGCGCGCCGTGTTGCCGCCCTGTTGAGCAGCCGGCCAAAGGGTTGGAAGTCGCTGCTTTACAACACGGCGATGGCGAAGGCGCGAAGGCCCGGCCCGTTGATGCTGCCCGTCCATATTTCGATTGAGCCGACCAATGTCTGCAACCTTCGTTGCCCGGTGTGCGAAACCGGAAATGGTTCGATGGAGCGCGGTAAGGGCCTGCTCGACAAGGCCAAGTTCGAAAAGCTGATCGATCAGGTCGCGCCCCATACCAGCGTGCTGATGTATTATTTCATGGGCGAGCCGTTTCTGAACAAACATGCCTATGAAAATATCCGCTACGCACGGGAGGCCGGGCTTTACGTCGAGACCTGCACCAACGGCGATTTTGTTGACGCTAAAAACATCATCTATTCGGATCTCAACGAGATCAGTTTTCAGATCGGCGGCATGACGCAGGAAACCCACGAGATTTACCGGGTCCGCAGCAATCTCGAAAAAGTTCTGCGCAACCTGACCGCCCTGATCGAAGAAAGAAAAAAACATCCGGATTCGGCGCTGCAAATCAACGTCGGGTTTATCGTCATGAGTCACAACGAACACGAGGTGCCGGAATTCCTGCACTGGGCGTCGGAGCTTGGCATTGATCAGGCCAATGTGATTGACCCGTGCGTGCGCAACGTTCTTGAAGGGCATGCGATGCTGCCCAAGGACAAGCGTTATTGGTTCTACGATGAAGAGGCGTTTGAGCGCGGCGTGTTGCGGCCAAAACACGTGCCCGACAATGAATGCACATGGATTTGGAATTCGATCATGATCAATTGGGACGGAAGCGTTGTTCCATGCTGCCGCGATCCGAATGGCCATCACGTTTTGGGCAACGTGTTCGAGACGCCGCTCAAAAAGATCTGGAACGGAAAACCCGCGCGCGATTTCCGGAAGCGCATCGTCACCAACCAGGGCGGCGTCGATATTTGTGCGCTGTGTTCGGGTTACGGCGTGCCCCGGCTCGAACCCAAAAGACCGATCAAGTTTCAGGTTTCGCGGCTCAGTCTGGATGAAGCGCCTATTGATTTCGTTTTTGACGAAGTTGAAGAGAGTGCCCAATTCGAGACGGCACCGACTAGCACCGCGCCTTGACTTTTCTATCGCCCATTTGAAATCCATTTGAATATTAAGTGACGGACTGGTTCTTTATCGCCAGTGCCGCAATTGCGGTTCTGGTTGCCGTCTGCGTTCGTGCCGCCTTTATCCGCCGCCGCGGCACCGAACGTGTCGATGAATTTTATTGGCGGCTGGTTGCGCGTGCCGCCCGTAAGAAGAGACGCCCGCCGTTTGTACTGCCGGGAAAATATATTCTCGAAACCGACGAACAGTATTATCCGCCGCTGTTCGGGATATTGCTCAGTCTTGTCAGCGATCAATGGCTGAAGCGACGCGGTCCCTGGTTTAGTCATCTGCCGGACGCGGCCTTAATCGTCGGCGCGATTTTTGCGCTCGGATTTCTCGGCGTCGGTGCAGCGGGGACGGCGGCAGCGATCATTGTGCTCGCGCTCGCGCCTGCCTGGACCGTTTACAACGCGCAACTCAACCCAAGAAGCTGGGGAAATCTGTTTTTTGCTGCCTCGATGATGTTGCAGGTTGCGGGGCACTCCGGCGCCGGCAACTCGGAAACAATGTGGGGTGCAGCCATCGTGCTCACCGCGCTTGTCGTCCTCACCCACAAAATGACGACCCAAGTGATGCTGGCGCTGTGGCCGTTTTGGGTCTGGGCACTGGGATCGTGGGAGGCGCTACTAATTCCGCCCGCGGGAATCCTGATTGCAGGGCTGATGACCGGGCTAAAATTTGCCGTCATGCAATGGCGCGCCCATTGGGACGTCGTTTCGTTCTGGGGGGAACACTGGCCCAATCTCGGCCGGCACGCATTTCGGCACAGCCCGGTCTACGGCGATCCCGGCATTGAACGTGAACAGGCTTACCACCGGCCCGGCTTCACCGGCATCCGGTTTCATACCGGCAATATTCTCGGTTATGCGCCGTTTAATATCCCGCTTGCTGCGCTGCTTCTGGTCTCAGACGCCGCTCCAAACTGGCTCCTGGTCTGGTTTTTTGGAATTTACGCGTGGGCGTTTGCAACCGCATTCCTACCCTCATTGAAGCGCTATGGCGGCGGCCACCTTTACGCCGCCAACGCCGTGATCCCCGGCGTAATCGGCTGGGGGATTGTCATCAACGCCGCTGCATCAGGGGCGGAACTCGGATTTTTAGTTGGCCTGGCGCTGACCGCATTTGCCCTCTGGATCGCATGGCGGCGAAGTTCAGGCCGCCAAACAACATCGGACGCTGGCATCTCCGCACTGACAGAATATTTGCGCGGCATGACGAAGACGCGGGTCGCGGTGTTTCCGTTGACGGCTGCCGAAACAATCGCCTTTGAAACCGACCACAGCGTTCTGTGGGGCGCGCATTCATACGGCTTCAAAAATATGCCGGCGATCTTTCCGATCATTTCGGAACCGCTAGCCAAAACATTAGCGCTGCATCAAATCGACTGGATTGCATGGAACGCGGGGTACTGGCCCGGCGGGTTTGAAGCCCTGACCAAAGAATCGGTCCTCAATGAATCGCCTCAGGAATTTGGTGACTGGCGTCTTGGCCGCCTTCGTCCTGACAAAAATTAAGTCTTCGAATGATCGGCGCGTGCACCAACAAGAAACGCCGCCATCAACCACGGGACGACTAGCCACCAATTCTGCCAGACGCCGAAACTCAAAAGCGAAAGCACCAACCAGCTTGCAAATGTCGCGGCAGCAGTGGCCTTTGCAACACGCGGCAATTCAGCGATGCGACGTACGACAACGGCAATCCCGAGCATCAGAATTAGAATGCCAACAAAGCCAAGTTCGAGCCAGATTTGAATAGCGCCGTTGTGGGGATGAAGCGGCAAGGCCTGAGCCTGAATGGCAATGGCGTCGGTGACCTGGGCGGCGCCGCCCTGGATGCCGCGCGACGCATCGAAGCCCCAGCCAAACAAGGGCCGTTCGAAAATGTGGTTGCCGGTGAATTCCCAGATGTAAAACCGATGGAGCCAGCTATCCGGCAAATTCGGGAACCAGGCGATCAAGCTTTCCGGACTCGCCAGATAAAGTGAAATAAGCGGCGACAGCAGAACAACAAGGATGCTACCGACTGACAGAACGAACAATGCCGGGCGCGCCCTA
>JAPYRS010000008.1 GCA_029936875.1 Alphaproteobacteria bacterium
GACGAAACACCGTCTGGTAACGCGATCGATTCCAATTCCAGTTCTTCCATCGGTTGGTCGCCGAGGATGATCGCGCCGTCCGCCATCAGCGGCACAAGCAGCGGCACCAAAAATCTTGCCAGCGCTTCTGACGCCGCCTTGTCGCCGGTGCCGATATCACAATGGGCGAGGGCAGCCCGGCCCGGCAGTATTTCTCCGGCGCGCGGCAGCGTTTGGTCAAATGTGCCGACCAAGGTGTGATCGACGTCGGGGATGCAGTCTGGGTGAGCCACAATCTCGCGGTCGAATACGAAAATTTCGCGGCCGGGCAGTATCGTTCGGAGATGATCGAAGGTGCGGCCGTTACCTAGGCCAAGTTCCAGCACCGGTCCCGGCACATCGGTAAGCAGGTTTGCGGCCTGATCAAGACAGGCGCGCTGTGCAGTAAGACGGCGAATGACGCTATCGAGACGGCTCATGTATCTAATTCAGAGAGGTTGGTTGGCGGGGGTACTGCCACGGCACGGCCTATTGGCCGCTGGCCGCAATTAGCCGCCAGCGCGACCGAGCGCCCGGCTTAACTGCCCGGTTGTCCGCTGCAGGTCGGTCGCGAGTTTCCGCATGATCTCGACCGCCATCTGCGGAAATTCTGTGACCATCCGGAAAAACAGATCCTTGGAGATGCGCAGCGCCGTCACTTCGGAAACAGCCCGCACCGTCGCCGTCCGCGGCACATCACAAAGGATGGCGATTTCGCCGACGACATCGTTCTGGCCGACCTGGGTCACCGTTTTTGGTCCGTCATCGGTTTGAATCATGACATCGGCGGTGCCACCAATAATGATGTAGGCCGCATCACCCATATCGCCTTCGACGCAAAGATCCTGGCCCGCCTGAAAGACCAGCCGTTCGGAGGTAAAGGCGAGAAGCTTCAGTTTCGACGGTTCAATATTCTTGAACAGTGGAATGTTGCGGAGCAGCTCAACTTCTTCGTTCAGACTCACGGTCTCTATCCTCTACGACGCCGCGTGGGCATCAATTAGTTGCGGCAAGGCTTTGCCGCTCTCTTTGAGTTGGGCATAGGTGCCCTGTTCTGCAATCTCGCCACCGGACATGACGATCACATGATCGAAACTCTTCGCAAGTTCCGGGTGTTGCAAGGCCCAAATCACGCTGCGGCCGGCATATTCATCAAGAATGTTTTTCATGATGGCGGCTTCAACAGAAGCATCGAGCGCCGCCGTCGCTTCTGACAGGATCAGGACATCAGGCCGCTTGATGATGGAGCGCGCCAGCACAAGTTTCTGCCGCTGTGCCGTTGTGAGACGGGCGCCGCCAACGCCGACATCAAAGCCAAAGCCAACCTCGACCACGATATCGTAAAGGTTTTCTTCTTGAATCACGTCGGAGATCAGTGAACCAATGCTGGCAGCGGCTTCTGCCTGTCCGTAGGCGATTTTGCCGAACAGAATATTGTCCTGAAGGTTCGCCGCCGAGATGTAATTATCGGATTGGTAAAACTCGACCGAGGCCCGCAAATCGTCCGGCATTTCGAGGCTGAACATCGCGCGCGCCTGGAGGATTCGCGCCTGAAAACTTTCGTCGATAAGGCCAAGCCGATGCCGCGCAGGAATAATCAGGAACGGTAGCGCCAAAAGTTGCGCCCGGTCTTCCTCGCTGAGCTGATCAAGATTGTCACGGTCTGAGCGGTTCAGAATTGCCTGATATTCCGGCAGATACTCGGACGAGATGAAACTGAACTGCTGGAAGAATTCGTGATCGGCCGGAAGGTCGGCAAACAATTCAACCATTGTCGCGGCAACCTGATGGCCCATCTGCACAAAGTCATGGGTGAGATTTGATTTCTCAAGAATCGAAAGCACGTAGGGGTGCTCGGATATCTTGTCCATGTCAAAGGCGTCGCCGACGGTATTTCCGAACACCAGGTTTTCGGCAACGGTAGCATTCGCGTTGTATTTATCGCGGTCGAATGTTTCGATCAGGTCGGCCATGCCGGGGCCTTTGGCATGCTCGCGTAGCGCCGTCCGCGCGCGCAAAATCGCCTCGGCAACTTCCGGCTTGTCGACCGGATCAATCGCGCCGCGCAATCCAAATTGATAAACCTCTTCGTCGAGGCCGACCATTTTTAAGACACGCAGTCCTTCCCGGGTTAGCGATTCGGGGCCGTCTGCGCCGGCCGCGTCATAGTCAATCCATTGAGCAAAATAATCGTCCTCTGAATTACCAGAGGCTTTGGCTTCCGAAGCGCGCGCCTTGTGCTGTTTTACAAGTTTCTCGTCCGGATTGTCGCTGATCGGCCGATGCTTCAAGCCATAAAACAGATTGTCGCCAAGCGATCCCGAAAACACGTGCCCACCTTGGCCAATATACGACATGCGACGCCCGGTAATCGCTTCGGGGAAACTTGAAATGTCATTACCGCCAATCGAGATGCGGCCCTTGTTGGGATCGAGCAGGCGCGCCAATAACATGGCGATACTTTCGCGGCCGGAACCGCCGCCGCCGACAATGGCAATACTTTTGTCGAGCTCGAGAGTCGCGTTAACGCCGTCAACAACCGCGACATCCTGATCGTCGAGCATGGTCAGGTTTGAGAGCGACATTTCGCCGGTGAGCGGTGCAATCGTATCCGGTTCTTTCATCTGGTAATCGGCGTCGCGCATGCCGGCCGGCTGGAACTGCACGATCACCTGTTCATATTTGATGCGGCTATCTTCCATCATCTGGTAGTAGCGGAGAAGTTCTTTCCACGGCGCCGCCAAATCTTTGTGAGCGGCAATCGCCGCCATCAACGTGCCGATATCAAGACCGCCGGTGATGACCAGGTAGCCGCCGAGCGAATAGAAAAAAAACGGGCCGAGTTGCTGAATAAAGTTGTTGATGAACTTGATGACAAATTTCTTGCGGTAAATCTGGTAGCGCACATCAAAGATGTCACCGAGACGATTGCCAAAATCGGAGCGTTCCCGATTTGACGTATCGTGGACATGGACTTCCTGTGCGCCCTGTACCGACTCGCCGATCCGTTCCGACAATTTGCGGACCAGACGAACCCGCTCTTTGCCAAGTTTGTTCACCTTCGACTGCAATTTTGGGATGATGTAGACCTGCAGCGGATAGAGCGAGACCGCCGCCGCCGCCATGATCGGATTCTGCACAAACAGAAACGCGAGAATTACGAGCAGCTGGCCGCCCTGGAACGCAGGCAGTGAATAGGCGTCGCCGACAAATCCACCGAGCGGCTCAACCTCCTGGGTGATCATCGGAATGATCTCGCCCTGCGACATATTGCGGAAGGTTGGCAGCGGAAAACGCAGGACGCGCGCAAATAAGTCATAGCGAAGGCGCCGCAGCATGCGCTCGCCGGTCAGGCCCTTGTAGACGTTGATGTAGTATTTGAAGCCCTGGTTGATGATGACCAGGATCAAAAATCCAATGCAAAGCGTCAGCAAATACTGAATATGGCCGAACTCAACGCCAAACAATTCGACCGGAAAACGCTCTGGTGACGCTATAATAGCGTTATTAATGATGTTTTTAGGTAATTCGTAGAATAAGTATAGAAATGGGAAAGAAGCAGCAGAGACAATCATCAGCCATACTTGCTGGCGCGCACTATAGCGCAAGATATACTTAAATACGCTCTTTTCCATTACTTGGTACCAGTTGACCTCGTCACCGCGAAGCGCTGGATCGCGCGCCGTGGGACCGTGAATCTATCGCTATATAGTGGCAGGACAACCAAAAAGTGGCTTTCTGCTAAAATTCCTCTATGGCATAGTTCGCCCCATGTCGGACAAAGAGATAAAAAACGCCGAGGGGAGCCGGAAAAACAGCGGTTCCCGGGTCCTGATCTACAGCCATGACACAATGGGGCTCGGCCATTTGCGCCGCTGCCGGGCAATCGCCCACGCGCTGGTCGAGCGCTACAACAACCTCAGCGTCCTGATTTTGTCAGGATCGCCGATTATTGGCAGTTTTGACTTCCGCGCCCGCGTCGATTTCGTTCGCATTCCGGGGGTGATCAAACTCCGGAACGGCGAATATACGGCGCTCAACCTTCATATCGATCTCGAAAAAACTTTGTCGATGCGGTCCAGCATCATCAAGCATACGGCGCTTATTTTCGATCCGGACGTTTTCATCGTCGACAAGGAGCCACTTGGCCTCCGCGGCGAAGTTGAAGAAACACTGGAGATGCTGAAAGAGCGCGGCACCCATCTAGTTCTCGGGCTTCGCGATGTGATGGATTCGCCGACGCTGCTTGTGCCCGAATGGAAACGCAAGAAAGTGCTGCCGGCACTGAGGCGCCTTTACGATTCGATCTGGATTTACGGGCTGCCGCAAATTTGCGAGCCGATGCAGGACATCGCCCTGCCCAAGGGCGTCCAGAAAAAAGTTACCTACACCGGATATCTGCGCCGCCACGTGCCGAAAGCCACTGTCGCTACCCGCCTCCCTGAAATTACGCAAAAACCCTACATTCTTGTCACCACCGGCGGTGGCGGCGACGGCGAAGACCTGATCGAGTGGGTGCTGCGCGCCTACGAAACCGATCCACTGTTGCCCTATCCCGCGCTGTTTGTGCTCGGCCCATTCATGGCGCCGGAACTTCAGGCCGATTTTCAACGGCGCGCGGCGAAACTAAAACGCGTGCAGGCGATTACTTTCGACACCAACATGGAAGTTCTCGAACAGGGCGCCGCCGGCATTGTTGCGATGGGCGGTTACAATACGTTTTGCGAAGTCCTGTCGATGGATCGGCGGGCCATCATCGTGCCTCGCACCGCGCCGCGACTTGAGCAATACATTCGGGCGTCTCGCGCTCAAAGCCTTGGCCTGGTGCAGATGCTGGAAAGTGACGGCGGCATGGACCCGCAAGTGATGGCCGACGCGCTTCGTGCGTTGCCGCGCCAGAAACGTCCGTCCGAAATTATCGTGCCGGGTCTTCTTGAGGGTCTCGAAAACGTCAACCGGCTGATCCAGCCCTTGATCGAAAAACCCACCAGAGCCGAAACGCCCGTCGCCGGCGAGGATACCTTTCGCCGCCAAGCCTGAGGCCGGCAATGTCGACAAGCGAGGGGTCGCATAGCTTGAAAGCGCCGGGCCTGAATTCGCCGGGCCTCAAGTCAATTGGCGTCGCTTTTGTGCTGAAGGGTTACCCCCGGCTTTCGGAAACATTTATCGCGCAAGAGATTCTTGCGCTGGAACAGCGCGGCCTCGACATACTGATTGTGAGTTTGCGAAAGCCAACCGACGGCGCGGTTCATCCGGTTCACCGTGAAATAGATGCGCGCGTCTTATATGTCCCGGAATATCTTTACAGGGAACCTCTGCGGGTCTGGCGCGCTTATCGCGCGGTTCGCAGGTGGCCGACCTATCGGGCGGTGCGGCGTCAGTGGTTGCGAGACCTGCGGCGTGACTTCACACCGAACCGCGTCCGCCGGTTCGGCCAGGCATTGGTTTTGGCATTTGAGCTCGACAATAAATATGAGCGCCTGCACGCGCATTTTCTCCATACGCCGGGAAGTGTTGCCCGTTGTGCGGCCGGCTTGCGGCAGCTACCGATGACCATCTCCGCCCATGCCAAAGATATCTGGACGATTCCTGAATGGGAGAAACGGGAAAAGATCGCCGCCGCCGAATGGCTGGTCACCTGCAGCGCGATCAATCGGGATCACCTCGCGGGATTGGGCGACGCTGGCAAGATCGAACTTGTCTACCACGGCCTTGATTTCCAGCGCTTTCCGGCCGCGCCTGATCGCCCACAACGCGACGGCATAAACGCCGATGACCCGATAAATATTTTGTCGGTTGGACGTGCCGTCGAAAAAAAGGGCATCGACGATGTTCTCAAGGCGCTTTCGAAATTACCGAATGACATTCATTGGCGCTTTGTTCATGTCGGCGGTGGAGAGCTTTTGGGCTCCCTGAAAAACCAGGCGGAAGGTCTCGGCATTTCAGACCGGGTGACCTGGCGGGGTGCATTGCCACAGGAAGCGGTGATCGAGGAATACCGGCGCGCGGATCTTTTTGTTCTGGCGAGCCGGATTGCACAAAGCGGCGACCGCGACGGTCTACCCAATGTGTTGATGGAGGCGCAGAGCCAGTCGCTTGCCTGTATCGCGACCAACGTCTCGGCGATTCCGGAATTGATCACGCACAACGAGACCGGTGTTCTTGTGCCGCCGTCGGACGGCCACGCGCTTGCCAATGCGATAACGGAAATGATTCTCGACCCTGACTTGCGCGCGCGCTTTGGTGCGGCCGGAAATGATCGGGTGCGGGCAGAATTTTCGATGACCGCCGGAATCGACCAACTGGCGGATCGGTTCGGCCTCAGTGCCCGCGCCGCCGCCGAATAACGCTCGTGCAGATCGCCTTTTACGCGCCCTTAAAGGCGCCGTCCCATCAAACGCCCTCCGGTGACCGGCGGGTCGGGCGATTGTTGATCAAAGCCTTATCTGAGGCCGGGCATCAGGTTGAAGTCGCCTCCGAGATGCGAAGTTTCTGTCGCACGCCCGTTGGCAATTGTTTCGTTGATCGAAAACATGAGGCGGAATTGGAAGCCGCGCGCCTGATCGCCGAATACAAGAGCAATGCCCGGTCCCGACCCGATATCTGGTTCACCTATCATGTTTATTACAAAGCGCCCGACTGGATAGGACCGGCGGTGGCTGCCGCGGTCGGCATTCCCTATGTCATCGTGGAGGCGAGCCACGCGCCGAAGCGTAGCCTCGGCCCGTGGGCGGTGGGGCACCAGGCGGCGGAGCAAGCGATTCAGGCCGCCGACTTGATCGTCAACCTGACCCGGGCTGACATGGCTTGCGTTGCGCCAGTCGCAAAACCGGACGCGATGTTTTACCTCGCGCCGTTTCTCGATCCGGCACCGTTTCAATTGGCGCAACAGAACCGCGAGTCCCATCGGCGAGCGCTTGCCAGCTCCGAGTCGCTCGATCCCCGACAACCGTGGCTGCTCGCGGTCGCCATGATGCGGCCCGGACCAAAAACAGAATCCTATTTGCTGCTGGCCGATTCGCTTGGAAAAATTGCCGACCGGAAGTGGCAATTGGTGATCGTTGGTGACGGCGAATGCCGTGCACAAATTGAAAACGCATTTCAGAAATTTAAAACAGGCAAGATCACATTTCTCGGCGAACAAACGCCGGATGATTTGCCGGGCATTTATGCCGCCGCTGATCTTTACGTCTGGCCATCGATCCACGAGGCCTACGGCATGGCACTTTTGGAAGCGGCCGCTGCCGGGACACCTGTGATCGCCGCCGATACGCGCGGTGTCCCCGATGTTGTTGAAAGCGGCGTCACCGGGACTCTGGTCGTGCTGAATGACGCGGCCGCGTTTGCAGGTGCGGTGGCGGAACTTCTCGATGACCATTCAAAACGGGCAGCGATGGGCGTCGCGGCGATGGACAAAGTCGCCGGAGAACATTCTCTTGCCCATGCGGCAGGCGAACTTGAACAAATGCTGGCATCTGTTGTTGTGCGCTTTGCCACCAATAAGGCGGCGGAATAATGCGGCTCGCGCTGATCCGCCACGGCCCAACCGAATGGAACGCGGCAAAACGCATTCAGGGCCGAACCGACATTGCGCTATCGGACGCGGGTCGCCTGGAAACCGGAACATGGACCGCACCGGCAGATTTTGAGAACGCGCGTCTGATATCAAGCCCGCTTTCACGCGCTGTCGAGACTGCGGAGATTCTGTTTGGCCGAACGCCGGAGATTGAGGCCCGCCTGATCGAAACCGACTGGGGCAATTGGGAGGGCATGACTCTCATCGCCTTGCGCGATGACCTTGGCCCGGTAATGGCCGCCAATGAGGCTCAGGGCCTTGATTTTCGCCCCGAAGGCGGCGAAAGCCCGCGTGATGTGCAGGACCGGCTTAGGCCTTGGCTGAGTGAGATCGGCGCCGGTGACGGCGCGGTTGTTGCGATCACCCACCGCGGCGTGATGCGGAGCGTGATATCGCTGGCGCTCAACTGGGACATGAAAGCTGACGCGCCCTCAAAACTTGAACACGCGTCGGCGCAATTCTTTTTTGTTGATGGCGACGGCACGGTCTCGGTCGACGCGCTAAATCAGTCTCTCTTAAGGCGCGCCGGGTGATACGAATAAGACCATGAGCAATCGGCGCATTCTTTTTTACGTTCAGCACCTGCTCGGCATTGGCCATTTGAAACGGGCGGCGACGCTGTGCCGGGCGATGTCGGCAGCCGGCATGGACGTGACGCTGATTTCCGGCGGCGGCAATGTGCCGGGTCTTAACATCGGCGGTGCCGATTTTATTCAGCTACCGCCAACGCGGGCGACCGATCTCTATTTTAAAAAACTGGTTGATGAAAACGACCAACCAATCGACGACGATTGGAAGGCGCGGCGGCGCGAGCAACTGCTTGAGGCGCGGAGCGAGTTTGATCCGCATGTATTGATGATCGAACTGTTTCCGTTTGGGCGGCGGCAAATGCGATTCGAACTCGACCCGCTGCTGGACGCGGCAATCGTGGCCAATCATCGCCCGGTGATCGTTTCGTCGGTGCGCGATATTTTGGTGGCGCAGGAAAAAGCCGAACGGAACGACGAGATGCTGGCACGGGTCGAAAAATACTTCGACCACATTTTGGTTCACGGCGACGCGGATTTTATTGCGCTCGACAAAACATTTTCGCACGCCGCGCAAATCAAAGAGAAGATTTACTACACCGGTTACGTCGTTGACCGAACCGCGCGGGTGAGCCCCGACCGGGAAAGTGGCCGGGACGAAGTCATTGTCTCGGCAGGTGGCGGCGCGGTTGGGCTCGAGTTCTTAAAGTTTTCAATTGCGGCGCGGGAAATATCAACGCTGGCGGATCGAACCTGGCGCATTCTGGTTGGCTACAATCTGCCACAGGAATATTTCGATCAACTTGTCGCGCTCGCGGCACACGCCGGGGGCGGCGTCATCGTCGAACGGGCGCGGGCCGATTTTCCGGTCCTGCTGCGGAACTGTGCGCTGTCGCTGAGCCAAGGCGGCTACAATACGATGATGGAAACACTGGAGGCTGGCGCTCACGCGGTGATCGTCCCCTACGCGGGCGGGATTGAGACCGAGCAGACTCTGCGCGCCCGCGGCATCGGCGAGCGGGGCGGCATCACCATACTGGATGAAGCGGATCTGGCCCCGGACAGCATTGGCGCCGCAATCGCGACCGCCATCGCCACGCCGCCAGCGCACGTGACCAAACTCGATACCGACGGCGATACCGTCACGGTCGATCTCGTCGCCGGTTGGGCCGGGAGCAGGGCATGGGACTGATGCGATCTGAATCTATCGGCCGCACATTTTTTCGGAGAGGCGTTCGTAAATGACTGACGCCGGTGATCCCTGGCTTGGTTTAGAGCGCGAACTCGACCTTTGGGCGGATGCTGGCAATGTCGCGCCGTTCTGGTGGCGGGACGATGACGCTGTGGTGCCAAGTGACCGGCTCGATCGCCTGCTTAGCCTTGCCGCGCATCAACAGACACCGCTTTGTCTCGCCGTGGTTCCGGAACCGGCAACCGAAGCGCTGCAATCCCGACTGCAAGAGGTGGCCGATGTTCGGGTCGCGGTACACGGCTGGGGACACGTCAATCACGCCCCGGACGGCGAGAAAAAGGCTGAATTCGGGCCTCACCGGCCCTTACGTGTCATGACAGAAGAAGCCGCGCAGGGTCTTCAGCGAATATCGGCGCTGTTTGGCGGCCAGGCGATTGCCACGTTTGTTCCACCCTGGAACCGAATCGATACGAATCTGATCGCGCCGCTCGGCGAGATTGGCTTTACTGGTGTATCCGGCCACCGCAGCAGGAAAACCACGGCCTCTGTGACCGACGTCACAGCCGCCGATATTCATGTCGATATCGTCGATTGGGGAGAAAGTCGCGCATTCGTCGGCGAAGAACCGGCATTGCGGACGATTTATGTTCAATTGGCCGAGGCCCGGGAAGCCGAAATCGAATTGCCGGCGACCGGACTGCTGACGCACCACCTGGTGATGGACGATGCGGCGTTTGATTTCACCGCGCGGCTGCTGGAAAAAATTCATGCCCACCGGGGCGCAACATGGTTAACGCCTAAGGCCGTATTCTCGAGATGATGACGCGCCACCAATATTCGCGGCGGCAATTCATATGGGACGAAACGAAAGCCGTGATCGGATTGATTCTCACCGGAGGGCCGTTATTCTTCGCCGATATTCAAGGGGTTGTCTTTGCCATTCTTGCGGTGCTGACCGTACTGTTTGTCGGTTATGCCGCGCAGACGGCGCTGCGCCATCTCACGGTGATTGAAGTCTCGGATGACGGTATCGCGGCGGTCGGGGCCCGGCCTGCCAATATACCCTGGGATCGTTTGCGCGGGATTCGGCTGCGTTATTATTCAACCCGGCGCGACCGCGAACAAGGCTGGATGCACCTGGTGGTCAAAGGAGATGGGACAACAATCCGGATTGAATCGGCGATCGATAGTTTCACGGCAATTGTGAGCCGGGTGACACTTGAGGCCGAACAGCACGGTGTTGAACTTGGCGCCTCGACCCGCATAAATCTGGACGCCATTGGGGTGGCAAACGGCGGCGTTACAAATACCGCCACAAAATGATATTCAATAATCAAAACAAGAGACGAGACACAGGGACGGCGTATTCAGGATGAGTAGCACTTAGCGATGGGCAACACTCTTCTGGTTCGAAACCTCAAGATCGAGTTCGACGCGCCCGAGGGCCGCATCGAGGCGGTGCGGGGTGTTTCATTCCGGGTTCCGGCCCGGAAGACTGTCGCCATCGTCGGCGAATCAGGATCGGGCAAATCGGTGATCAGCCAGGCGATCATGGGGATCCTGCCCAAGGCCGGACGGATCACCGCCGGCGAAATTATTTTCTTCGATCCAGAGAAACCGCAGTCGTTTGTCGATATCGTTAAGTTGCCGCCGGAAAGCAAAGAAATGCGAGCGCTCCACGGTGGGCGGATCTCAATCATCTTTCAGGAGCCGATGACGTCGCTGTCGCCGCTTCATACGATTGGCAACCAGATCACGGAAGCCTTTCACCTCCATACCCAGGCGACCAAGGCCGAAGGCCTCGACGCGATGGAAGAGGTATTTCGCCTGATCGGATTTCCGAATCCGAAAGAGGCGGGCTTCTCCTATCCGTTTGAACTTTCCGGCGGGTTGCGGCAACGGGCGATGATCGCGATGGCGCTGATATGCCAGCCGGCGGTTCTGATCGCTGATGAGCCGACGACCGCGCTCGACGTCACCATTCAGGCGCAGATTCTCCAACTGATGAAGGATCTGCAAAGCGAACTCAACATGGCGCTGCTGATGATCACGCACGATCTCGGCGTCGTCGCCAACATGGCCGACGAGATTGTCGTCATGTACCACGGCGAGGTGATGGAACAGGGGACGCTCGACCATATTTTTCGGGACCCGCAACATCCCTACCTAAAAGCACTTCTAAATGCGGTGCCGCGGTTCGACATGAAAGAGGGCGAACGCCTGATCCCGATCCGGGAGATCAAGGCGACACCGGGCGGCATGCTTTCGAAACAGGACTACGACCCCAGCACGATCGACCGGCGGAAACCTCTACTGGCTGTCACCAACCTCAGCAAATCGTTTGAGACGCGGAAGCGCTCGCTGCTGGGCGGCAGTCCGGGCGGTTCGGTCAAAGCATTGGACAACGTCAGTTTTGAAGTGCGGCGCGGCGAATGCCTCGGGCTGGTCGGTGAATCCGGCTGCGGCAAGACCACCACCAGCAAGATATTGATGAAAGCGCTTTCCGCAGACAGCGGTAGCATTATCTTCAATGACCGCGGTCGCGAAATGGATGTCCTGCATATGGCGAAGGGCGAACTCCCGTTATTTCGCCGCCGCGTCCAGTACATTTTTCAGGACCCGTTCGGATCTCTCAATCCGCGCATGACCGTTTTCGATATCGTCAGTGAGCCACTGATCATTCACAAGGTCGGCACAGCCGAAGAGCGCCAGCAAATGGTGCGTGAACTGATGACGTTGGTCGGACTGGATGTCCGCCATCTGCGCCGCTACCCCCATAGTTTTTCTGGCGGCCAGCGCCAACGCATCGGTATCGCCCGCGCTCTCGCCTTAAAGCCCGACCTCTTGATTTGCGACGAACCGGTCTCTGCACTCGACGTCTCAATCCAGGCGCAAATTCTGAACCTGCTGAAAGACCTGCAGGAAAAACTCGGCCTCACCTACCTGTTTATTTCGCACAACCTCGCGGTGATTGATTACATCTCTGATCGGATCGCCGTGATGTGTGCGGGGCGCATTGTTGAACTCGCGCCGCGGAAGATATTTTTTGAGCGGTCGATTCACCCCTACACAAAGGCGTTGCTGGCGGCGGTGCCGGAACCTAATCCGGATGCCCGTCTCGACCTTCGGGCGCTGATGGATGGGCACGCCTCGGATCCGACAAAATGGCCAGAACCCTTCACCTTGAACGGCTCTGGACCCTCAAATATGGTGGACATGGGCGAAGGTCACTTCGTCCGGGCCTCGGGCGTTACCGCGGCACGGGAGTTACTAAAATGATCAGTTTTGGGCAGCGCGCCACATTGGCGGTACCCAAATGGTCGGCGTTACGCAGATGGACGGCGCTTCGCCTTACGGCAAACGCCGCGTTTGTTGCCGTCATCGGTATCGGTTTTGCTGCACCTGCTGCCGCCGTCGAGCTGGTCGAGACACCGTTCTTTCAGGAAAAGGTAGCGGCCGGCGAATTGCCAAGCGTCGATAAGCGCGTGCCGTCCAACCCCAGCATCGTAAGCTTAAGCGGCGACAAACAGATTGGCCGACACGGCGGCGAAATGCGGATGCTGATCGGGCGACCACGCGATGTTCGGCTGTTGGTGGTTTACGGCTATGCGCGGCTGATCGCTTACGACGAAGATTTCAATCTGGTGCCGGACATTCTTCAAGACCTCGAAGTCGAAGACGGCCGGATCTTCACGCTGCATCTGCGGCCCGGTCACAAGTGGTCGGATGGATCACCGTTTACGTCCGAGGATTTCCGCTATTGGTGGGACGACGTTGCCAACAACCCGGAATTGAGCCCGTCCGGCCCGCCGGTCGACCTGCGAGTCGATGGCGAGCTGCCGCTGTTTGAAGTCCTTGATGAAACGACGGTGCGTTTCACCTGGGCCAGTGCAAATCCATTTTTCCTGCCGCGGCTTGCCGGCGCCTCACCATTATTCATTTATCGCCCGTCCAAATACCTGAGGGGCTTCCACATCACCTACACCAGTGAAGCCGAACTTGAAGAAAAGATTGGCAATTCACGGAACTGGGCATCGCAGCATAATCGCCAGGACAATATGTACCGGTTCGATAATCCGAAACTGCCGACGCTGCAGCCGTGGGTCAATACGACAAGCCCCCCGGCGACAAGATTTATCGGCGTGCGTAATCCGTATTTTCACCGGGTCGATACCGAAGGACGCCAACTTCCCTATATCGACAAATACATTTTGATTCAGGCGGCGGCCGCGCTAATCCCGGCGAAGGCGGGTGCCGGTGAAGTTGACCTTCAGGCGCGGAGCCTTGCGTTCAGCGATTTCACCTTTCTTCGCGAAGCGCAGGAGCGGAACAATTTCAAGACGCTGCTGTGGCGGGAGGCCAAGGGCAGCCACATTGCGCTGTTCCCGAACCTCAATATCAACGATGAAGTCTGGCGCGGCATTATGCGGGACGTGCGTTTCCGGCGGGCACTTTCATTGTCGATTGACCGCGACCTCGTCAATGAGGCGCTTTATTTCGGTCTCGCGATTTCCGGCAACAACACCGTGCTTCCTGAAAGCAGCCTCTACCGCGAAGAGTTCATGACCAAGTGGACCGAATACGATCCCGACGCGGCCAACGCGCTGTTGGATGAGATGGGTCTGACCGAGCGCAACAAGGATGACATTCGGTTACTGCCGGACGGGCGGCCCATGAACATCATTGTCGAAACCGCCGGTGAATCGACCGAACAAACCGATATTCTCGAACTGGTCAAAGACGATTGGGACGCGATCGGCATCAAGCTGTTCTCGAAACCGACGCAGCGGGAGATTTTTCGCAATCGGATATTTGCCGGTGAGACCATGGTTGCCGTCTGGACCGGATTCGAGAACGGCATCCCGACACCCGATTTCAACCCGGCCGAACTCGCACCGACATCGCAACACAGCTATCAGTGGCCGAAGTGGGGCCAATATTACGAGACCTCTGGCCGTTCGGGCGAGACACCCGACATGCCGGCAGCAATCGAATTGCAAAACCTCCACAAACAATGGCTCAACGCCGATTCGACCGAAGGACGTGAAGCGGCGTGGCTGAAAATGCTTGAGATCCATGCCAACGAAATGTTCACCATCGGCATTGTTACCGGCGTGATGCAGCCTATCGTCGTCAAAGCGACACTGCGCAACATTCCGGAAGAAGGAATTTTCAACTGGGAGCCGGGCGCCCAACTTGGCATCTATCGTCCCGATACATTTTGGTTCGACGACGCAAGTTGATCGGGGAGCGACCGGCACCACAGCATGTTTAATTACCTGATCCAACGCATCCTGATCATGATCCCAACGTTGTTGGTGATCTCGATCCTGATTTTCATCATCATTCAGTTGCCGCCGGGAGATTTCCTATCGAACCAGCTGGCGGAACTGCGTGCACAGGGCGACACGGCGGCGATTGAAAAAATCGACTTTCTCCGCGCCCAGTATGGCCTCGACCGGCCGATGGTCGAACAGTATGTCATCTGGCTCGGCGTCTGGCCGGGACCGGATGGAATTTCCGGGCTGTTGCAGGGCGACTTCGGCCATTCATTTGAGTTTGATCTTCCGGTTGCCGACATCATCGGCGACCGGGTCTGGCTCTCGTTCATCGTCTCGTTTGCGACAATTATTTTTACCTGGCTGGTTTCCTTTCCGATCGGTATTTATTCGGCAACCCACCAGTACAGCTGGGGCGATCATACGCTGACCTTTGTTGGCTTTATCGGCCTGGCCACGCCCAACTTTTTGCTCGCCCTGGTGATGCTTTATTTT
Source organism: Alphaproteobacteria bacterium (assembly GCA_029936875.1). GTDB lineage: Bacteria > Pseudomonadota > Alphaproteobacteria > SHVP01 > SHVP01 > JAPYRS01. Next base: position 15,088 of record JAPYRS010000008.1, read on the forward strand.
GCCAATGTCTGGTTTGGTACCGAGATCGGCGGCCTGATGGCCGAGGAATATCTCGATCAACCGTGGTCGTTTGGCAAGTTGGGATCGATACTGGAACATCTCTGGGTGCCCGTCGTCGTGATCGGGACTTCCGGCACCGCCGGCATGATCCGCCGTCTTCGCGCCAATCTTCTCGATGAACTGCACAAACAGTATGTCGTGACCGGACGCGCCAAGGGCCTCGGTTCGTTCAAGCTGCTGGTCAAATATCCGCTGCGGATGGCGCTCAACCCGTTCATCGCCGACATCGGCAATTTGCTGCCGCAGGTTATTTCCGGCGCGGCCATCGTTTCGGTCGTGCTGTCGCTGCCGACCACCGGGCCGATGCTTTTACAGGCGCTTCAGAGCCAGGATCAATACCTTGCCGGATCGTTCCTGATGGCGCTCGCAATGCTTACCGTGATTGGCATGTTCCTAAGCGATGTCGCGCTCGCCATGCTTGATCCGCGCATTCGTTTGGGCGCGAGTGGCACACGATGACCGACCGTCCATCAGATTCGCCAACAGATCGCAGCGAGCAGCCGCTGGAGCATTACGTCAGCACTGCGCCTTTTGATCCGTACACCGTTGAGACCATGACGCCCGAGCAGGAGCGTTTTTTCATGGCCTCGCAGTGGAAATTGATGTGGTGGAAATTGTTGCGCCACCGCCTTGCCGTGGTTTCCGGTTTGTTTCTGCTGTTCATGTATGGATCGATTTTGGTCAGCGAAGCGCTGGCGCCCTACGAACTCAGCACCCGCGACCGGCGCCATATCTTCGCGCCGCCGCAAGGCATTCATCTGTTCCATGAAGGCAGGTTGGTCGGGCCGTTTGTTTACGGGTACGACCGCACGCTCAATCTCGAGACGCTCAAGCGCATATACACGCCGAACATGGACAAGGTGCAAAAGCTGCGCTTTTTCTGCCTCGGCGATGAGTACGAATTCTGGGGCATGCTGGAAGGGCGCTTTCACATCGTTTGCCCGGCCAAGGGCGGTACATTATTTCTGTTCGGCACCGACAGATTAGGGCGCGACGTATTTTCGCGCATTGTTTACGGCACCCGAATATCACTGACCGTTGGGTTATTCGGCATCACCATCAGCTTCCTGCTCGGCATCGTGCTCGGTGGCCTCGCCGGCTATTACGGCGGTTGGACCGATTCGATTGTGCAACGGATGATCGAAATCATTCGCTCGTTCCCGGAGCTGCCACTGTGGATGGCGCTATCGGCGGCCCTGCCTGTCACCTGGAGTCCGATTCTGATTTATTTCGGAATCACCATCATTCTCGGTTTGATCGATTGGACCGGCCTTGCCCGAGCGGTGCGATCGAAGTTGCTCGCCCTTCGTGAAGAAGACTTCGCCACCGCCGCCGTGCTAATGGGCGCGTCACCGGGTCGCGTTATCGGCCGCCATCTGCTGCCGAGTTTCATGAGCCATCTGATTGCATCGGCGACACTTTCAATTCCGTCGATGATCCTCGGCGAAACGGCCTTATCATTCCTTGGGCTGGGGCTTCGGCCCCCAATCACAAGCTGGGGTGTGTTGCTGAACGAGGCGCAAAATATCAATGCCGTTGCGCTGCATCCGTGGCTTATGATTCCGGTAATCCCGGTGATTCTGACGGTGCTCGCGCTGAACTTCTTCGGCGATGGATTGCGCGACGCGGCCGACCCCTACAAGTAACCGCAACGCCTGAAAACTGGTCAGTCGCGATGCCACCGCGCGATGCTTTGTTACCGAACTTTCTGCAACCAGATACTGGTCTCGAACGCACCGTCGACAAGTGGCAAGCGGTTGACGACACTTTCCTTGATCGCACTTTTCAGCGCCGTTACCGCGTAGGCGCTTGAAAAAAAGATTTCGTACCCGCCGCCCTGCAAAAGTGCTGCGACCGCCAATTGTTCGTTGTAGCCGCGCCAGGCCCATAGCTCTGGGTAGTCTTCCGGCAGCAGCACGTCATGGACATGGATCCAAACGCCCGGCGGCAGCACTGGGAGCACCCGATTGAACAGATAATCGACGTCGGTTCCGGGCATCAGAATATGGCTTGAATCAATGAACAGTAGGTCGCCAGGTTCGAGCGCCGAAAACGTTGCTGCGCCTGCCTTCTGGACCGGTTTTGCAACGTGATTGATGGGCAAATCCGCGATATCGGCGCGCGGGCTCGGATCAATCGAGGTGATCTCTGTACCGGTTTTGCCGTCGGCAACCGCCTGAACCATGAACCGGGTCGAATGGCCGCTGCCGATTTCGATGATGCGCTTTGGCGCGAGGTGGCGAACCGTCGCATAGAGCGCGGCACCATCAAGACGGGGAAACCAATCCTGTTCCCAACGCGGCGCTGGCGGCGGGGCATTGCCAATTTTCTTAAGATCAGGGGCAAACGATTCGATGATGCCGAGAAAGTCGCGCATGCTCGGTTCGGCATCCCGAAACAATGGGCCGAGTGTGTCGTAGCGGCCGCGTGTCGCATCGGCGAGATCGGTATGCTGGTGGGGAATAAAAAATCCCGGCGGCGCTTTACCCAGATGTGACGAGAGGCCGAGAAGCGACGAGAGGCCTGCGCGAAGAGTACGGCGCATCAGATTATCGCTGGCGAAGCATTATTGAATTGAAATCACAGAAGGCCGACCGAACATCGCGAGGTTAGGCGCGGCTCGGTTCCAAAATTCCCGGCCTCAACACCATGCCTTCCTGCGCGACGACGGAACCCGGTAGAATTTTTGCGACCTGTTCTGCGATCCCGTCCATGAATTCGTCGTTGTGGTCAGGGTCATGATGGAAAACAACGTACTGACGGACGTTGGCTTCTTCGCAAAGCCGCGCCCCTTCCTGCCAGGTCGAATGGCCCCACCCGATCCGCGCCTGATATTCATCGTCGGTGTACATGCCGTCGTAAACGACGATGTCGGCGCCTTCAATCAGTTTCAAAATATTTTCATCGGGATTGTCGGGCCGGTGTTCGGTGTCGGTGAGATAACAAATTGACTTGCCGCCAAATTCGATGCGGTAGCCGGTGGCGCCGTTGGGATGATTGAGCGGCGCGGTCTTGACCACGACATCGTCGTAGGGATGGAGCGTTTCGCCAGCATGAAAATCACGGAATATTACGACCGACTGAAATATCTCCAGCGGCACCGGAAACAGTGGCGCCATCATCATCTCCGACAGGACATAGCGAATATCGTGCTCCGGCAACAAATGTCCGGCGTAGATTTGAAATTTGTTTTCAGGGACAAAGGCCGGCCGGAAAAACGGCATACCGCAGATATGGTCGAAGTGGGTGTGGGTTAGAAAGAGATGCGCGTCGACCGAATTTTCGCTCAACAGTTTATTGCCGAGGTAGCGGATTCCGGTCCCAGCATCAAATATCAGCAGGCGGTTTCCACACCGAATTTCCAATGTCGACGTATTGCCGCCGTAGCGCACAATATCGGGCGCTGCGCAGGCAACGCTTCCCCGGACCCCCCAGAACCGTACAAAAAAATCTTTGTCTCCAGGCAAGTCGTCTCCTCCGCCCTCAGTTGCCACCATTCTTGCTCAGCCGCGCCGCAATGGCAAAGCCTAACCCATTCGATACATGGGAATTTTTGGCGTGGATATAAAGGCGGAACCTGAATTTTAGGATTAGACGTTGAGGCTATACCCGCCTGGTTCCGTCACCAGAAGAATGGCGTTGGACGGGTCATTCTCGATTTTCTGCCGCAAACGGTAAATGTGGGTCTCCAGCGTGTGGGTGGTCACGCCCGCGTTGTAACCCCAGACCTCGGACAGCAGGACGTCCCGGCCAATAGCCTTATTTCCCGCACGGCATAAATATTTGAGAATCGCGGTTTCTTTTTCGGTCAGTCGAACCTTGGTTTTCTTCTCATCGTCCAGCAAAAGCATCTTGGAACTTGGTTTGAACGTGTAGGGGCCGATGCCAAAGGTCGCGTCTTCGCTTTGCTCGTGCTGGCGGAGCTGCGCGCGAATGTGGGCCAGCAACACGTTGAGGCGGAACGGCTTTGTAATGTAATCGTTGGCACCAGAATCGAGACCAAGGATGGTATCTGCATCGCTGTCGGCGCCGGTCAGCATGATGATTGGTGTATTAACATTCGCCCGGCGCATGAGCCGGCAAACCTCGCGGCCATCAATGTCGGGCAAGCCGACGTCGAGTAGGATCAGGTCGAAGTTATTTTGCTTCACCGATTCGATCGAAGCCTGACCGGTTTCCTCTTCGACGATTTCAAATTCTTCATGCAACGTAAGCTGCTCGGAAAGCGAAGTGCGCAGCGCTTCATCATCATCGACAAGCAGAATTCGTTTCGCAAAAGACATTCAACACCCCTTCAGGACTAATTCGGCGCCAGTCTAACGACGCGCCAAGCGTCACGCAAAACAGGAACTTGTTATCGAACGCCAGTCTTGATTGCCGGGATTAAAGCCCCATTTGGCGTTTCGCGGCTTGGGCCAGCGGCGTTTTCGGGTCCAGAAACTGCTCGATGATCGAATAATGGTTCAATCCCGGTGCCTCGATTAACTCATGCGGTACCTCGTTTTGCGCCAATTTTTCGACGAGATCTGCGGCCTGGCGGTGGTATTCCTCTGATTCGTCGCCGCCGTAAGCAACCACGAGCGGGGCCGCGCCCGTCGGCGGATGCAAAACCGGGCTGTTTCGGGCGGCCGTCTCTGTATCCATCTTGAGCGCATCATTCAGATAAGTGAGCCGAATCGGCTCGAGGGCATAAAGGCCGCTGAGGGCCACGCCGCCTTTTACCAGGTCGCCCGGCGTTCCTTCTACAAATCGCTTCCAATCGGTCGCCAGTACCATCGACGTCAGGTGGCCCCGGCACTATGGCCAGAGACAAAAATTCGCTTGGGATCGCCGCCAAAGGTGGCCGCGTTTGAACCGAGCCAAACCATCGCGACGCGGCACTGACGGAGAATTTCATCCATCGTTACCGACGGCGCGAGAGAATAATTGATCACCGCAACATGCGCGCCGAGCGGGACTAGGCCGGCGGCGACAAATCGAAAATCGTCTTTCAGCCGCGACTGCCAATAGCCGCCGTGAATAAAGACGTGGATCGGCGCACCCGGCTGGCCACAGAGAAAGAGATCGAGAGTTTCGTCACGGTGCGGCCCATATGAAATGTCGAGCTGCGTCTCGAACTCGGCGACGACATCTTCATTGGCCTTCGTCCAGCGATCGAAATATTGATCGTGATCGGCGACTCGGTCGCGATTGTTGTACTGCGCGTCGAGTGCGGCACGGGTGTACTGGCGGAATACGAGGGGTTCAGTTATTTGGCCTCGCTGGCCGAAGATCAGGGGACGGTCCTTTGGCAAAGTTTTCGGGGGTCCGGCGGGTGAGACAATTCCAATAGCCGGACTCGACAACCGCTTCTACTTGCCCCGGCTACGGCCAAGCCTTATGTCAAACCAGAATAGTGTTCTAAACTGCGATCTAACGCCATTTACCGATGCCCAAAACCGAAGCAAACCGAAACCCTGTGGTCGGAACGCCGGCCGCAATTCGTGCTGTGAGCCGCGCGGTTGGTGATCTTCGCCGTGGCTTGCCGGTCGGTGTCACGGCGGACGGAAACGCCTGCCTCGCGGTCGCCGCTGAGCTATTGGACGAGGCAAATTGGGACTGGCTGCGGGCGATTGGTGAACCACAAATCGCGCTGACGGCACACAGGGCGCGCGTGCTCAATATTCCGCCGACCGGAACGGACGCCGTCATCATCCGAATTTCGCCGGACGCCGCGCTTTCAAACATCAGGGCCTTGGCAGACCCGACCGATGACCTGGACCATCCCCTGATGGGTCCGTTTCAGGTGGTCGCCAGCGATGCCGGTGACCCCGCCGCCGCTGGATTACAACTCTGTAAACACGCTCAACTTTTGCCGGCGGTCGTTTTTGTCTCGATCTCGAATGAGCAATCTCAAAGAGATTCAGAATGGTTGTGGATCGAAGGCGAGTTGATTCATGGATACGGAGAAGCAGCGGCGGCAACGCTGCGGCAAGTGAGCCAGGCGCGCGTGCCGCTTGCCGGAGCCGAAAATACGCAGATCGTCGCCTTCCGTCCTTCCGACGGATCGATTGAACATGTTGCGATCATCGTCGGCGAACCGGTTCGAAAGGACCCCGTCTTGGTGCGACTGCATTCATCGTGTTTTACCGGCGACTTACTATCGAGCCTCAGATGCGATTGCGGCGAACAGTTACGCGGCGCCATCGAGATGATGTCCGAGCAAGGCAGCGGGGTGCTGATCTACCTTTCGCAGGAAGGGCGCGGCATCGGTCTGATCAACAAACTGCGCGCCTACAAACTTCAGGATCAGGGCTTCGATACGTTTGACGCGAACCAGCGCCTTGGTTTCGAAAGCGACGAACGTTTGTTTGCCCCGGCGGCAGAAATTCTTCAGCAGCTTGGCATCAAACGGATCCGTCTTCTGACCAACAATCCGGATAAGGTTGCGGGCCTGACCGACCACGGAATTGAAGTGATAGAGCGCGTGCCACACGCCTTCCCGCCCAATAATCACAATGAACGGTATCTCGCGACTAAAGGAAGCCGCGGCGGACACCTGCTTTAGCGCCATTCCAGCCGCGCCGATTGACTCGCGGAATCGCGATTTCGCCCGAAAAGTGAAGCAAACCGGGCATTTCCTGCCGCTTCAGCGACATCCTCACGCCGAAATCCATCGTAAGTCATTGAAATAAAATCATCTTTATCTGGCGCGTCCCTTGCTTTGGGATAGTTGGAGAATTTGCCATGTCGATTGATGCCCCCTCAGCGGCGCAAGCCGCGCTGCCCGATTATTCCTACGATCCGGAACCTTCCGAGATCGGAAAGGAATCGCGTGCGGGCAGGCCAGGCGCGGGCAAGTCTGGCGCGGGCAAACTTTGGGGTAAAGACGGATTTACCTTTGGTGATTTTGTCGACCTGATCAATCCACTGCAACACATACCAGTGGTTTCAAACATTTACCGGGCGATCACCGGGGACAAGCTTGATGCCGGCGCGCGCCTTCTCGGCGGCGGGCTGTTTGGCGGCCCGATTGGCTTCATCGCAGCCACCGCCAACACAGCCATCGAAAGGGCCACCGGGAAAGATCTCGGCGGTCACCCGCACGGTCAATATTGCGATGGCGGAAAGTAACCTGCTTGAAGGCGGTGATCAGACGGCGGTGCCGTTTCCGTCTCGGGCGATTTCAATATTACCAACGCCAACCGAGGCGCCGGTGCTTGCGGCGACCCCGGTTGTTCAGACCGCCGCCCTTTCCGCGGAACGGAGCGTTGAGCCGAATCCGGTGGCCAGACCGTTGTTTGCGGTTCCCCTGCCGGCGCAATTCTCGGGTCCGTCAAAACGTGATGATCTGGCGCTTGCCGAATTTGGAATGAAGCCGATTGAAGGCCCGGTTCAGGCCTTGATGTCGAAACGGGCCGAAGATCTTTCCGCGCAGGAACTGGTTCAGATCCTCGCGCGCTATCAGCTCCGCAATAATCCGATCCCGCAGACCGGTCCGGCCCTCGCAGGTCAACAGGCTGCAAAAATTGAAGTCGGCATGCCGACCTCGGTCAAGGCTTCCGGATTTCGTCTCGAAGAATATGAGATTCCCACTCCTGAAATGAAGGACTAAACTTCATGCTTTCCATCACAGTTCCCGCGGGTGTTCCCGCCCTGCCCATTGTTAGCCCGGAGTCTTCGGTGCCGCATGCAAATATCATTTCGGTGGCAAAGGACGGCACGCTGAAGTGGCGCGGCAAAACATTTCGCTGCGCGACCGGCGGCGGCGGTCTGAAACTGACCAAGCGCGAAGGGGATGGGGCGACGCCGATCGGCTGTTTTTCGCTGCGGCGTGTTTTGTATCGGCCCGATCGTGTTGAAGTGCCGGAATCACTGCTTGGCGTTGAGCCGATTTACGAGAATGACGGGTGGTGCGACGCGCCCAAGGGCCCGGCCTACAACCAACCGGTCTCGCTCCCTCACGCGGCCAGCGCCGAAGCCTTGTGGCGGGATGACAATGCCTACGACATCATTGTTGTACTCGGCCACAACGATGACCCGGTCGTCGAAAACTGCGGCAGCGCAATTTTCCTGCACGTGGCGAACGCCGACTTTGCACCGACAGAGGGATGCATCGCCGTCAGCCGCGACGACCTGATCGAAATTCTAAAGGACTGCGATCCGGCAACACAGATGTACGTACTCGACTAATCCCAGTTCGAGACTAAGTAGCGACCTGACGCGGACCGAATATCGCGCTGCCGATTCGAACTTCGGTGGCGCCGAATTCGATCGCAATTTCAAAATCGTGGCTCATGCCCATGCTGAGTTTGTCGAGGCCATTGCGGTCGGCGATCTTTTTCAGCAACGCGAAATGAAGTGACGGCTCTTCGTCGGCCGGCGGGATGCACATCAACCCTGTGATGGGGAGTTGACATTCGTCGCGGCAGAACTGAATGAAATCATCGGCGGCGCCGGGCAGGACACCGGCCTTTTGCGGCTCCTCACCGGTATTGATTTGCACATAACACCGGACCGTCCGGGATTGCGCGGCAAATTCCTTTGCGAGCGAGCGGGCGAGTTTCTCTCGATCCACCGTCTCGATGACATCGAACAGAGCGACGACATCCTTCACCTTGTTGGTCTGCAAGGGCCCGATCAGGTGCAGTTCAATGTCGTGAAATTCCGTCCGTAATTCTGGCCATTTTGATTTCGCTTCCTGAATTCGGTTTTCGCCGAACCGGCGTTGACCCGCTTTGAGGGCCGCTCGAATCGTTTCAGCGCCGTGGGTCTTGCTGACCGCAACGAGGTTCGTCTGACCAGTTCGACCGGCACGCTTTGCTGCGGCCCGGATCAAATCCTGCACCGTAGCCAAATTCGATTCGAGTTGCGATCCAGGCATTTGATTGTTGGGCTTTTCCGACCGGCAGTTGACGTGGCATGGTCATTGGTCCGACGAACAGACGGAGATTGTGTTGGCGGCGACCCTATCAGAGGCGGCTCAACGCCTCAATTCGCAGAAGCCCGGCAATGGATGGCCCGCGCTGGTGATGGTGACCGACGCCGCCCGTCTGCCGGACCCTGTTGCTGCTGCGGCTCAAATGCCGCGCGGCAGTGCGGTTTTGTTACGGGATTATCAGCATCCGGATCGGGTCGCGCTGGCCCAGTCATTGCGGCAGGTTTGCCGTGCGCGGGGGCTAGAATTTTGGGTTGCCGGAGACGTTGGCCTGGCGCTACTGGTCGCCGCCGACGGTATCCATTTTCCGGAACAGCAAGTGAGGCATAGTGGTGCCTGGCGGCGGCCAAAACCGAATATGCGGATGACCGCTGCGGTGCATTCAAAACCGGCATTGGTCCGTGCCGCAGCCGCTTGCGTTGACGCTGTATTTCTGAGCCCGGTGTTCGAGACTGCGAGCCACCCGGGTGCGCGCACGTTAGGCGCGGTTCGGTTCGCGGGCCTGGTTCGGGAAAGCCGCTTGCCGGTTTATGCGTTAGGCGGCATCACGACGGGTTCGGCGCGGCGCCTATACCAAAGTGGCGCCGTCGGCCTTGCCGCCATCAGCGCGTTTCGCTGATCAGGGTTCAAGCGCCGGCACAAAAAAAGAGGGCGGACCGAAGTCCGCCCTCCCCATCCACAAAAGGATTTGTAGATTTAGAATCCGACGCGAGTTGCAACAAACACGTTCGTCGCTGTGTTTTCTGCGCTCTGCACGTTGTCATCATCCTGGATGTCCCACAACCGAACGCCGGCGGAAACCGTTACGCCAGGACCGATGGTCCGTTTGGCGGTGGCGCCCCAGACGCTGGACTTATCCTGCTTGAGAGCGGTCGAGTTGAGATCGTCTTTCTCACGAACCGCATAACCAGCACCAAACAACCACGGACCCATCGAGTAGCTGATCGCTACACGATAGCTGATGTCATCACCAGTCCGGAGTGTCTGAACGGAGTTGTTGACCTCAGCTGCATTGTACGTGCCGCCAATGGCGATCGAACCAAAGGCGATCTGCGCGCCAACGTTCCACCAAGTCTGGTCATCAAGGAAATCGGCAGCCTGAGCGACACGTTCCTGAGAACCGTTGGCATACAGGAAAGAACCCTTGAAACTTACGTCGCCAAAGTTGCCGACATAACCAAGACCGACTTCAATAACTTCTGAAATCTGACCACTCGTCGCCACGTTGGTGATCGTATCAACGGCACCACCACCGCTGACCCCAGTTCCACTATCTAAACCTGGTTCCGGCTCGTAAGAAACACCGATCTGGAAGCCATTAAAGCGAGGCGTGTAGTACGAAATCTTCGGCGAATCGCTGCTCCGGCCAACCGGATAGATGAACGCACCGGTATCGCCGCCGCCACTGTTGACGTAGATGAATTCAGCCGCACCGATGATGTGGTTGTAATCAACTGCCGGGCCGAGGGTCAGCATCTTCGAAGCTGCACCGTCGCGTCCGCCAAGTTCGATCGTGCCCCAGGCATCGCTGGAGAAACGAAGGAAGTTTTCATCGATCTCATCGCCCGAAGACTGCGCTTCGAGTTCGACAACAACCGAGACCTTAACGCCGTTATCAAGCGTCGTAGAACCTTTGAAGTGAATTTCGCCAGACTGCGCGAGCGAATGATTGCGATCGTTAAGGCCAGGCTCGGCAACGCCACCAACGGTGCCGTCGTCTTCAGAAACATAGCCAAAGGCCATAGCCATATTGCCGCTCATGCCGAGGCTGATGGGATCCGCTGCCATTGCGCCAGTGGACATAAGTCCGGCGGCAACAAGGGCCGAGGTCCCCAGGAGTACTTTTTTCATTCCAAAACCCTCTCAATTGCGCGAATTCAAGATGAATCCGCGTCGTTATGTACTTGATGTACTTGTCGTACTTGGACCGAGCAATAAAGCCAAGTAAACCAAGGCGGGTCAAGCTGTTGTCCCCCCATATGTGTCAATTTCCGCGCACTGTTGCGCAGACGCCACAACGCACAAAATGCTTATATTTCCGCCTCTTCCAGTGCTTTCTTAAGGGGCTCAAGGTGCGCCTGGTAGCGCGTGTGGCGGGCGACCGAGCGGGTATATATCGGCTCGCGCACCTGATCATGACTGGCGGTTTGAATAAATCGGCGGTTTTCATAGAATTTCAGGCAATTGGGGTCCCAATCGAGACCGCAGAAGTCGACGATTCGACGCGCCCAGGTCTCCGCATCCGCGACGACCTCTTCGTAGGGTATTTCAAGCATTGGAGGGGACAGAACTGCCTCCCAATGCCGCATAAGGCCGAGATAGGCGCCGTAATGCCGCCCCAAACCGGCCAAATCGCGGCTGTAGGGGTGGCGTTCACCAAAATTCTGGAAAAAGCAGGATAAACAGGTGTCGAGCGGGTCGCGGCGACAATGGAGCACCGCCGCATCCGGAAAAAGCAGCCGGATGAGCCATAAATGCTCGAAATTGTGGGGCAATTTATCGGTGACCCGGGCCGCTTCAGTGTCTATCTGGTCGAGCGCCGACAAATACCTGTGCGCCGCATCATTGAGGGTTTCCTGATCCAAATTGGCTGCGACAGAGGCAATATCGGTGTCGCACCCAAGTTTGGTTGGCATCGCACCCAAAACATCAGGCAGGGCATACAATTCACCCCCACCGGCGACATCCCGGTGACTGGCGAGGATTTGTTCGATCAGTGTCGTCCCGGAGCGTGGCATGCCGACAATAAAAATGGGGCGCTGAGACCCGGCGTCGGCGCGAGACAGGCTGTCCATACGGGCCGGATCGAAAAGGTCGATCAGGTTTTGGAACCGATCGAGTGCGGCCCCAATATCGAATTTGGTGACGTACATGCCGTTCGCTTTTTCGAAATGAGCGAAGGCATCGTCATAATTCCCGGCCTGATCGTGAAGGTTCGCCGCTGAGTAGTGCAGGAGCTGGCGCTGATTATGGCGAAGTGAAGGGGCCGGAATCGCCGCCTCAATATTCGCAATGGCGAACTCGACTTCTCCGATCCCTTTCGCAAGTTGGCCAAATATTGAAAGCGCGTTGACGACCGGGGGACGTTTCTCGAGCAGCGGACGAACCAGCGCGGCGGCCTCTTCATTGTCGCCCGATTCGCGGCGAACGGCAGCAATGCCGGATATCGCCTCGACATACTCAGGACTGGAAGTGAGAACTTTATCGTAAATACTTTCCGCCTCGGCAAATTGGCCCTGAAAGCGAAGGCAATGACCGATATTGGACGTGATTTCGTTTTCGAAAGCGCCGCCACCGATTTCAAGCGCACGCTGATATTTTTCGATTGCATCGCCAAATCGCTCGAGACTATGAAGCGCCATGCCCCATCCCCGGAAAACTTTCATTTCCTTAGGCATGGTATTCGCCGCTTTCGAATAGCCTTTAAGCGCGTCATTCATGTGGCCGGCCTGGGAGCGGGCGTTGGCATAATTGAACCAGGCCATTCCATTCGAGGGATTGCTGTCGGCAATTTGTGCGAACAATGACGCCGCCTCATCAAGCTGACCCATTTCGCCACGTGCAATGGCCAACTGAAATGCCGCCACGACATCAGTGGGGGCCTGGCCGAGCACGGATTCAAAGGCGTTGGCCGCACCTTCAAAATCCTTCAAATCGCGCAGCGCAAAACCAAGGTTTCTCTCAATCTCAATGTTCGCGGCATCCAGTTTGAGTGCTTTTCTAAGGTTATCTGCGGCGTCGTTTGCATTGCCGGACTTAAACAGAACCACACCCAAAAGATGAAGCGCATCGACGTGGTCAGGATTTGTCTTGAGTACGGTCTCGCAATCGCTTATGGCGGCGTCCAATTCGCCGCCCTGAAATTGTTCGACGGCTCGGGAGATCAGGACTTCTGGTGAGGTCATAGGTTTTACAACGCCTTGGGCATAATCGGGTCGAACCGTCGCCTAGCACAAAATGACGTTGTGGGGCAGAGGCAGAACCGCAGTACTTGTTGGGCTGGGATATCAGCCCCATGTTGGATATTATACAGATCATGTTCGGAAAACTGGCACCTTTGGCGCATTTGAAGCCAATCACGCGCGCGCTTGGATTGAGCATATTGGCGCTGCTCGTTGTTTCGGCGTGTGGCGGCCTTCAGCGTGATGCCGACCCGATGGAAAAGGTCGCCGAATACGTGTACGTCCCGCAAAAGGAATTTGAGGGCGCGAAACAGGGCAGCATTTTTGGCCGTGAAGGAATTCAATTATTTGGCGGCGGCAACGACTTTGACGAAAGCGGCGGCGGCGGCATCGGCGTCAACAGCTTCCTATGGCGTGCTTCACTCGACACGGTTTCGTTCATGCCGCTTGCTTCTGCCGATCCATTTGGCGGCGTCATCATCACCGAGTGGTTCGCCCCGCCCGAAACGCCGAACGAGCGCTTCAAGATGCAGGTATACATTCTTGATCGTCGGCTCCGCGCCGACGGTATCAGGGTCACCCTGTTTCGCCAGACCCGTGGCAACACAGGCTGGATATCCGCGACGGCCAATCCTGATTCGATCACGCAACTCGAAAACGCCATCCTGACGCGCGCCCGGCAACTTCGGATCAACTCGACCGTCCAGTAACCGATCGCGCTTCGCCGGCGCCGATCCGATTGAGTCCTTGCGCACAAGCGTGAGGGCGCTAAAACTCATCTCTAAATCCAACGCCAATATCGCGCGCCGCCTATCATTGCAGCCGGTCGCGCCAACGAATGTCTGTAGAATTTATGGCCCGGTACAACGCCAAGGAATCTGAAACCCGATGGCAAAAAGCATGGGACAATGCCGGCGCCTTTGCAGCCACGCCTGATTCCAGCAAGCCGAAATACTACGTCCTCGAAATGTTTCCCTATCCGTCGGGCCGCATTCACATGGGCCATGTCCGGAATTATACGCTCGGCGATGTCGTCGCCCGTTACAAACGCGCGCAAGGTTTCAATGTGCTCCACCCGATGGGCTGGGACGCATTTGGATTGCCGGCGGAAAATGCCGCCCGGGACCAAAATGTTCACCCGGCGGAATGGACCTATGCCAACATCGACAACATGCGGGCCGAGCTGAAGACGATGGGCCTGTCGCTCGATTGGGCGCGTGAGATCGCCACCTGTCACCCAGAGTATTACCGTCATCAACAGCAACTGTTTCTGGAACTGCATGAAGCGGGTCTCGCCTACCGGAAAGAGAGCCAGGTCAATTGGGATCCGGTGGACCACACCGTGCTTGCGAACGAGCAGGTTATCGATGGCCGCGGCTGGCGCTCGAATGCCGTCGTAGAGAAGCGGACGCTGAACCAATGGTTCTTCCGGATCACCGAATTTGCCGATGATCTATTGGAAACGTTGGAGACCCTCGACCGCTGGCCCGACCGGGTCCGGCTGATGCAGGAGAACTGGATCAACCGGTCTGAGGGCATGAACATCGCTTTTGACCTGGTCGACCGGTCTGATCAGCTTGAAATCTTCACGACTCGCCACGACACGCTTTTCGGAGCGAGTTTTTGCGCGCTTTCGCCGGATCACCCGCTGGCCACGGAAATCGCCGCGAGCAACGAAGGCGCCGCTGCCTTTATCGCTGAATGTGCGCAGATGAGCACCAGCGAGGCCGATATCGAACGGGCCGAAAAACGGGGTTATGACACCGGTATTCGTGTCCAGCACCCGCTCCGGGAAGGTATCGAGCTGCCGGTCTATATCGCCAACTTCGTTTTGATGGAGTACGGCACCGGGGCGATTTTTGGCTGCCCGGCCCATGACAAACGGGATCTCGAATTCGCCCGCAAATACGATCTCTCCGTAATACCTGTGGTTGCACCAGATGACGCCGATCCGGCAACGTTTTCGATCGGTGACGAGCCCTATCTCGGACCTGGCCGGATGGTGAATTCCGACTTTCTCGACGGCCTTTCGGTCGACGATGCCAAGGAATCGGTGGCGCTCCGGCTTGAGGGCGAGAGCCGGGGCGAGCGGAAAATTCAGTTCCGCCTGCGCGACTGGGGCGTATCGCGGCAACGCTACTGGGGCTGCCCGATCCCAATGATTCATTGCCCGGATTGCGGCATCGTGCCGGTGCCCAAAGAAAACCTGCCGGTGATTTTGCCGGACGACGTCACGTTCGATATTCCCGGCAATCCGCTTGAACGTCATGACAACTGGAACAATGTCGCCTGTCCCAAGTGCGGTGCGGACGCGAAACGGGAAACCGACACCCTCGACACCTTTGTTGATTCGAGCTGGTACTTTGCCCGTTTCTGCAGCGCCCGCGCCGACGAGCCGGTGACAAAGTCCGACGTCGATTACTGGCTGCCGGTTGATCAATATATTGGTGGCATCGAACACGCGATTTTGCATCTGCTCTATTCCCGATTTTTTATGCGGGCGATGAAACAAAGCGGCCATGTCGACGTGAAGGAGCCGTTCGCCGGATTGTTCACGCAAGGCATGGTCTGCCACGAGACCTACCGCGACGCCGACGGCAAATGGCTCTATCCAACTGAGATTCGTTTCGAGGACGACGGCGCTGCATTTGAGTTGGACGGCGGCGGCAGGGTCACGATCGGGCGATCCGAATCGATGAGCAAATCGAAAAAGAATGTGGTCGACCCGGGTTCGATTATTGGTCACTACGGCGCCGACACCGCGCGCTGGTTCATGTTGTCTGATAGTCCGCCCGGTCGAGATCTCGAATGGACCGAGCAGGGCGTTCAAGGGGCGTGGCGGTTCCTGAATCGTCTATGGCGGATCGTTACGGAAGTTGCCGGCGACATTGCCGCCAAGGGATCGCCGAAGCCCGACATTGACGCCGACAAAAATGCCGACTGCATCTTAATCCTGCGTGAGCGTCATAAGACAATTTCCGGCGTCACCTCCGATATCGAAAGACTTCATTTCAATCGGGCTGTCGCGCGGATTCGCGAGTTCACGAATCTATTTGAAGAGTTTGATGCCGACGGCGAGGCCGCCGCTTGGGTGCGACGGGAGGCACTGGAGACGATTGTGATTTTGGTCGCGCCGATGATGCCGCACATTGCCGAGGAGTTATGGCGCTATCTCGGCCACGATGAGATGGTTGTTTTTCAGCCGTGGCCGAAATTTGATTCAGGCCTAGCGGCTGATGAATCGGTGACCATCGCGGTCCAGGTGGCAGGAAAACTGCGGGCGACAATCGAAGTTGGACTTGATACGGCTTCTGACATTGTCGAAGAAATAGCGTTGGCCGATCAGAATGTTTTGCGTGCAATTGGGGAGAAGACGGTTCGCAAAGTGATCGTTGTTCCAAACCGGATTGTGAATGTTGTGCTCTAGCGGCATTAGGTTCCTGAAAAGGGCGGCGCCATTACTTGCCCTCATGGCGGCGCTGGCAGCTTGCGGGTTTCAACCGCTTTACGGCCGCATCGCCGATAGCGAACGCGGGTTAAAACATCTGGCGGCGATCGAAGTGTTGCCGCTGCCGGAGCGGCTCGGGCAAATTCTTTACAATGAATTGCGGGATCGTTTGACGCCAAGAGGCGTTCCCCGAAGCCCGGCCTACAAATTGTCGTTGGCGGTTTCACTCTCGAGAGTGGGCCTTTCGGTTGAGCGGGACGAAAGCGCGACGCGTATCAACCTGACGGTTCGGGTACACTATGTTCTGACAAACACCGAAACCGGCAAGACGCTTACCGACGGAACCGCACGTACCGTTGCCGCGTTTAACGTCGTGCAATCAGAGTTTGCCAATATCGCCGCCGAGAAGGATGCCGAAGCACGCGCCGCACGTGATATCAGCAACGAAATTCGGACCCGTCTCGGCGTTTATTTTTCCCAGGTTGCCAACCCCGGGCCTCGTTAAGCCGGTGCCGCAAGATATTCAATACAAGCCACCGGTGGAAATTAAGGCGGCGGATCCTTTTCAAAAATGTTTCCGCTGTTTTGCGCCGCCATATTTCTTTTGTGGGGAGCAGGTGGCGCTCGAAACTTTTGATGTTAGCGTCGTCCGCCGGGGAATGAGCGCGTGAAAATTACCGCGCGCCAGATCGATGGGTTTCTTCGAAATCCGCCGGCCGAGTTGCGCGGGGTTTTGTTTTACGGACCCGACGTCGGTCTGGTTCGCGAACGGAGCCAAATTTTTTCTGCGTTATTTGTTGAGGACCCAAAAGACCCGTTTCGTCATGTTGATCTTGAGGGCAAAGATATCGTTAAAGACCCGGCACGACTTGCCGATGAATCCGCGGCGATCGCGTTTGGCGGCGGGCGGCGGGTAATTCTCCTGCGCGACGGCAAGGACGATCTCGCAGAGGCGGTTGGTGATCATCTCGAATCCGGCCTCGGCGACGCGATGGTCATTACCATCGCTGGGGACCTTGCACCGCGTTCGGCGTTGAGGCGAACCTTTGAAGGTGCCGACTTTGGTGCGGCCGTACCCTGTTACGCCGACGAAAACGAATCGCTTTCGCAACTTGCGATCAGCGTGTTGCGAGAAGCCGGGCTCGAAATCGAACGGGACGCCCTCAGCCGGTTGGTTTTTCAATTAGGGGTTGATCGGCGCGTCTCGCGGCAAGAGGTCACCAAGCTCGCCTTGTTCAAGGGCAACGGGCCCGGGACCATTACCATCGCCGACGTTGATGAAGTGATTGGTGATGCCGCCGCGCACAGTCTCGATGACATCGCCCTTGCGACAGCGTCTGGATCCCTGGCGACGCTGGATACCTGCCTAGCCAGATCGTTTCGGGAAGGCAACGAAAGTATTGCCGTGCTTCGCGCCGTGTCCCGGCATTTCCAGAAACTGCATCTTGCTGGTGGTTATCGGGATCACGGCATGGACGAAACATCGGCCATGAAAAAGCTTCGGCCGCCGGTGTTTTTTAAACGAACGTCGGCTTTTTCACGGCAAATGCGGCAATGGCGGGGAGCGCGGCTGGAGCGCGCCATGACCATTATTTCGGATGCGGAACGAGAGTGCAAGATGACCGGCGCTCCAACCGACGAAATTTGCAGCCGGGCTTTATTTCAGGTCGCGCGAGCAGCACAAAGGTAGGGATTTCAGCCGTATTTCGGTGTCGTTTCGAGACCGGAACGAAATTCTATTCGTCGCCAGATCCAACGTTGTGAATCAGGCGGCGGCATAAATCATCGAGCTGTTCAAGGGCGGTATATTTGATTTTGATCCAGCCGGCCTTTTCGCCGCGGTGATGAATTTCTACCGGCAAACCGACGGCATGGCTTAAGTCAAACTCGAGTGCGGCGGTATCCGGGTCTTTTTCCGGTTTTTGACCCGGAGCGTGTTTTCGCTGCCGGGCGATCTTTTCGACAGCGCGAACGGTGAGGTCGGTTTTCAAAATTTGTTTCGCTACCGCAACAGGATCTTCCACAGATAGAAGCGCCCGACCATGTCCGGCCGTGAGACGTCCGTCGGCAAGCATCTCGCGGGCTTCCTCCGGAAGGTTGAGCAGGCGAAGCGTGTTGGCGATATGGCTGCGGCTCCGGCCGACGAGCCTGCCGAGGTTTTCCTGGGTGTGTTCAAACTGGTCGATCAGGCGGCGGTAGCCTTCTGCCTCTTCGATCGGTGACAGGTCCTGGCGCTGGACGTTTTCGACGATCGCAACTTCGAGCGATTGTGAGTCGGTCAGATCCTTGATGATGACCGAAACTTGCGTCAGCTGCGCTGCTTGGGCGGCCCGCCAGCGGCGTTCGCCGGCGATGATTTCATAACACTCGTCGGCGTCGGTGCCGGTGCTGCGAACCAGAATGGGTTGCAAGATTCCGTGTTCGCGAATCGACTGAACCAGGCTGTCGAGGGCGTCTGCATCAAACCGATGGCGCGGCTGGAATTGTCCCGGCGACAAATATTCGATCGGTACGTCGCGAGCGGCGCGCATGCGATCGAGCGTCGAATAATTTTCTTCCTGATCGCCCAGCAGGGCAGACAGGCCCCGGCCCAAACCTTTGCGCCCACCGTCTTCGGCCATCGATACCTCCGTCATGCTGCGAGCGCCGCCTGCTCTCGCACCAGAAATTCACGGGCGAGCGCCATGTAAGCAAGGCTTCCCGCGCAGCGATGGTCATAGACCAATGCCGGTTTGCCATGCGATGGCGCCTCTGAAACCCGCACGTTTCTTGGAATTACCGTCTTGAACACTTTGTCGCCGAGAACGCCGCGGGCATCGGCGGCGACCTGTTCAGACAATTTATTGCGCTTGTCGAACATGGTCAGGACGACGCCTTCGAGCTCAAGCTCGGGGTTGTAGCTTTTCTTGATTCGTTCAACCGTTTTGAGCAACTGGCTCAAACCCTCAAGCGCAAAAAACTCGCATTGAAGCGGAACGATCAGCGCGTCGGCGGCGGTCAACGCATTCAGCGTGAGCAGGCCGAGCGCCGGCGGACAATCGATCAGAACATAATCGTGCGGATCATTCTGGTAGCCGGCAAGTGCGTCGCGAAGGCGATAGCCGCGACGATCTATGTCGATCAGCTCAAGTTCCGCGCCGAGCAGATCGACCGTTGATGGAATTACGTCAAGGCCCGGGATCCGCGATGCCTCGACCGCTTCGCCGACCGAAGCCGCGCCGAGGATGACATCATAGGAATTCGGCGTCCGCCGCGCCTTGTCGATTCCAAGACCTGTCGAGGCATTACCCTGCGGATCGAGATCGATAACAAGAACCCTGCGTCCGACCGCGGCAAGTGCGGTGGCGAGATTAATTGTCGTCGTGGTTTTGCCGACCCCGCCTTTTTGGTTCGATACCGAAAAGACCCTCCGCTTTGGTGCATTAATTTCTAAATCAGACATCGCCCATTACCTCCACCCTCAGTACGCAACTTCCCGGCTCACTGATACTTTCGGTTCGATGCGTCTTTAGTCTCCAATATTTACCCGCATCGGTCAATTCGGGATCAATATTTTGAGATTTGAGGAAAAGGCAAATGCCATTTTGGGCAAGATGCGGTCGCGAATGAGATATTAATTTAGGCAACGGGGCGATGGCGCGGGCGGTAATTACGTCGGCCGAGATCGGGTCCAGGTCCTCGACCCGGGCGTTATGAATTTCAACGTCAAGTTCGGCAAGCCGAGCGGCCTCCTGCAGGAATGCGCATTTTTTCGCGCTCGATTCGACCAGGTGCTGCGTACCGACGCCCATTGCCGCCGTGATCAACCCCGGAAAACCAGCGCCTGAACCAATATCGAGCCACGTCTTCGCCGCTGGTGGCGCCAATGGCATGAGCTGAGCCGAGTCGAGAACGTGGCGGCGCCACGGGTCGCGGAGGGAGGATTTCCCAACCAGGTTGATGCGTTGCTGCCAGACCAAAAGCAGATCGAGGATCACCGAAATACGTTCGACGACCTGATCGCTGACGCCGGTCGTGGCTTGAAATTCCGATGACGTCATCGGCGGTAATTCCATGTTTTGGATCCGCCCCTGTTTCACGTGAAACGTTATTACGTCTGGGCCGCGGTTTTCTGAGGTTTTTGGCCAGCGTTTTTATTGGTGCTTGCCCCGGATCTCGTGCTGCCATTTCGGACATGGCCGAGCAACGCGGTCAACGCCGCCGGCGTTACGCCTGAAATGCGGGCGGCTGCGGCAAGGCTATGCGGGCGATGCGATTCAAGTTTACTGCGCACTTCGTTGGAAAGTCCGCCGACCTCACTGAAATCGAGGTCGTCGGGCAGCAGCAAATTCTCATCGCGCCGGAAGGCAGCTATGTCGGCTGCCTGCCGTCCCAGGTACCCGGCGTAATGGGCATCGCATTTCAAGGTCTCGGCGACAGCTAATTCAACACCTTGCAATTCCGGCCATAATTCCGCGAGGTCTGCGATAGCGACGTCGGCATAGCTCAGTACCTCCACGGCACTGCGGCGGCGGCCATCGGCGCTGGCTTTTATTCCAACAGATTTCAGTTGGTCCGGGGTCGCCGTCAGGTCCCGCATCATTGCCGTCGTCTGATTGATTTTCGCGAGGCGCTCCGCAAACCAGGTGGCGCGCTCGGCGCCGACACAGCCGACCCCTACACCGATGGGGGTGAGCCGCCGGTCGGCATTATCGGCCCGCAACGACAGCCGAAATTCGGCCCTGGACGTGAACATGCGATAGGGCTCGCTGATTCCTTTGGTGACGAGATCATCAATAAGGACACCAATGTAACCGTCAGCCCGGTCGAGAATTACAGGCCGGCTGCGGCCGAGGGCGGCGTTGAGCCCGGCCATCAGCCCCTGGGCGGCGGCCTCTTCATAACCGGTCGTGCCATTGATCTGCCCGGCGAGGTAGAGACCCGGGAGCCGGCGCGTCTCGAGCGTCGGGTCGAGCTCGCGCGGATCGACATGGTCGTATTCGATCGCGTATCCCGGCTTGATGATCCTGGCTTCTTCAAGGCCCGGAATGGTGCGCAGAAATTCGCGCTGCACGTCTTCCGGCATCGACGTCGAAATGCCGTTCGGATAGACGGTGGTGTCGTCGAGACCCTCCGGCTCGAGAAATATCTGGTGGCTGGTCCGATCGGCAAAACGGACGACTTTATCCTCAATAGAAGGACAGTATCGAGGGCCTTTACTGTCGATTTGGCCCGAATACATGGGCGATCGGTACAGATTGGCCCGAAGGATGTCGTGTCCGGCCTCATTTGTGCCTGTTATATGACAGAGAATCTGTCTTATTTTAACCTCAGTTGTTAAGTTACTGAAGAAAAACGGCGATTCATCCCCATTTTGGGTGCTAGTTTTGTACCATTTTATGGTATTTCCGTCGATTCTGGGTGGTGTACCGGTTTTCAGCCTCCCGAGCTGGAATCCAGCGTTCTCAAGCGTTGCGGACAGGCCGTGGGACGCGTCCTCACCGATGCGGCCGGCTGGGATCTGCTTCTCACCGATGTGGATCAGGCCCCTTAAGAAGGTCCCGGTGGTCAGGACAACGGCGGCGGTTTTAATTACAACCTGGCCGGAAAGAATTACGCCGCTGACGAGGCCGGCGTTAAATTCAATGTCATCGACTTCGGCTGCGCAAATCTGCAGATTGACCTGTCGCGCTAACTGGCCCTGAATTGACGCCTTGTAAAGCTTGCGATCCGCCTGCGCCCGGGGGCCCCGAACGGCGGGGCCTTTCCTGCGATTCAGTAGTCTGAATTGAATGCCGGCATCATCTGCGGCGCGGCCCATGATCCCGTCAAGGGCATCGATTTCCCGGACAATGTGGCCTTTTCCGATACCGCCAATGGCCGGATTGCACGACATTTCGCCGATTGTCTCAAGGCGGTGGGTGACCAGCAGCGTATTGGCGCCGGTTCGCGCAGCCGCCGCGGCCGCCTCACAACCAGCATGGCCACCGCCGACAACGATGACATCGAAAGTTTTTTCACTGGCCTGTTCGGGGGAAATCGAGTTCATGGCGGCGGCAATCTAGGCCTCACTCTGAAACAAGTCAAAGCCGGGGAACAAGTCAAAGCCATGGATCATGGCAGTTCCTTCTGTGCTGTTTCACGTGAAACACGGGTAATTTCGTAAGCTGGCCCTCATGCCGAGGTGGCCGTATCGCACCGACAGCCTACTTCCCGATACAGAATTCCGCGAAAATCCGGTCGAGCAGATCTTCAACATCAACGGCGCCGGTTATTCGCCCAAGGCTTCGGACGGCGAGGCGGAGATCCTCCGCCAGCACCTCACCCTCGACAGACGCCGCACGATTGAGCGCCTCCACGCAATCTTCAAGCGCCGAGCGATGGCGCGTTCTCGTCAACGCCGGCGTGGCGGCAGCACCGGAAAATGATTCTTCCGCGGCGCCCGTAATCCCAGCCAGCAGATCGTCAATACCAGTGCCCTGCACCGCTGAAACCGCGACAGTGCCGGAATCGAGAGCCGCGGTTTGCTTGGGCGCGGCGAGATCGACCTTATTGAGGACGGTGATCACGGCCCCAGGGGCCCCTGATTTCTCGACGATGCCCAGCGTTTCCGGGTCGCGCTTCGGCCATAGGCTCGCGTCAAATACCGCAAGCGTGAGGTCCGCTTTGGCGGCCCGGTCACGTGCGCGCCTGACGCCCTCTTCTTCCACTTCACTTTCCGCGACTCGAAGCCCAGCGGTATCGGCGAATGTCACGGGGTAACCACCAAGATCGAGATGCACCTCGATGACGTCCCGCGTCGTGCCGGCGGTTTCGGAAACAATTGCAGCCTCTCGACCTGCGAGGCAATTGAGCAGCGTCGACTTGCCGACGTTGGGCGCACCGACGATGGCGACGTAAAATCCGTCCCGGAGGCGTTCACCCCGCGACCCATCATCAAGGTGTTGCGCAATCTCAGTGGAAATCGCGTTGATGTCGAAATGGAAATTGGCGTCCAGATCTTCCGGTAATTCTTCGTCGGGGAAATCGAGCGTGGCCTCGGCATGGGCGAGCAATACTACGAGGCGATCGATCCACATCCGATACAAATTTCCGAGCTTGCCATCGAGTTGCCGCACAGCCTGGCGCCGCTGCGCCTTGGTTTCTGCATCAATCAGATCGGCGACCGCTTCGGCCTGGGTAAGATCGAATTTTCCATGTTCAAAGGCACGTCGAGTGAATTCGCCGGGTTCAGCCAAACGGAGACCGTCCAATCTAGCGAGCGAACCGATAACGGCAGCAATAACCCCACTCCCACCATGGAGATGTAGCTCGGCGACGTCCTCTCCCGTGGCGCTGTCCGGCGCCGCAAAAAAAAGCGTAAGACATTGGTCGATTTGTTCGCCTGATTTGGGATCCCTCAGCCAGCAATAATTCGCCGTCCGAATTGGCGCGGCCGAACCACCAAAAGTTTCCAACGCAAATTTTGCGTTTGGCCCGGAGATGCGAACAATCGCAATCCCAGCGCGGCCGACGCCGGTCGACAGCGCAAAAATCGTATCGGAATCGGAAGGAATGTCAGTCGTCTGCCGCCCCCGCCATTAGATCTTCCGGGCGGCGAAACTCCGGCTGCAACATCAACCGCTTCACCCGGCCGCCTTCGACCAAATGTGTCTGCAGAATCTCATCGACATCGGCCTCATTCTTATAGGTGTACCAGACGCCCTCCGGGTAGATCACCATCGTTGGTCCGAGTTCGCACCGATCAAGGCAGAGCGACTGGTTGATCCGGGTCGTGCGAAGTTTCAATTCTTTGGCGCGTGTCTTCATATAGTCGCGTAAGCCCATCGACCCCTTCGCCTTGCAACAGCCGCGGATATGGCCGTCTTCGCGCTCATTCACACAACAGAAGACATGGCGCGAATAATAAGGTTCAGGCGTCTCGGCATTTTCACTCATCACTACAAATCCATTCTATTTTTTTTCGCCCGTTTATCTTTGATCACTCTATTTGTCGTCCTTGGCCTTTTGCCAAAACGATTGCATCATCTGTTGCCAGTTGTCGGCGCCAAAGGGCATCCACATCTTCATCAACGCCTCTGGTTCGAGATCGGCGATGCCTGCCTGAACACGATCCTTCACCTGCTCCAGCATTTCCTTTTGAATCGCAGACACATCCGGCATTCCAAAAAACGAACGCGCCTCTTCCGGCGTGCATTCAATGTTCACAGAAATCTTCATCGTGCCCTCCCTTCAACCCCTCTTTATATCGCGGAACGTCGCATGCGCGCGAGAGCCGCAAGAAAATCAGGCGCGAGGCCCTGATGAAATAACCGCAACCCGGAGGGTCCAATGCGCGGTGGCAGCGTGGTAGATTCCGTCCGCAAATAATTCGTGCAGCCACCGAGTATTAAATGACAAACGACCTCGCCAAAGAAACCAGCCCTTATCTTCTTCAGCACAAAGACAACCCCGTCGAGTGGATGGCCTGGGGCACGGACGCACTCGCCCGCGCGAAGGCGGAAGACAAACCAATTTTGTTGAGCGTCGGCTACGCTGCGTGTCATTGGTGCCACGTCATGGCGCACGAAAGTTTCGAGACACCGCACATCGCCGAACAGATGAACAAAGATTTCATCAACATCAAAGTTGACCGCGAAGAACGTCCCGACATTGATTCGATATATCAGTCGGCGCTGCAAAAACTTGGTGAGCAGGGCGGCTGGCCGCTGACAATGTTTTTGACACCGGACGGCGAACCCTATTGGGGCGGCACATATTTTCCGCCGACGTCAAAGTTTGGGCGGCCGGGTTTCGATCAGGTTCTGAAACAGATGGCAAACGTCTACCGCAGCCAACGCGACAATGTTGTGTCCAACAAAAACGCGATCCTCGACGCGCTGCGCGCCGATGAAAACAAAGCGACCGCCAATGCTGACGCGCACCTGTCGGGGGAACTACTCGACCGCATGGCGGAACGTCTCATTGATCATGTTGATGCCGTGCACGGCGGCATGGCCGGCGCGCCGAAGTTTCCAATCCCGCCGCTGTTTCAGTTTTTTTGGCGGGCGTATTTGCGAACCGGCGACGCGAAGTTCCGCGACGGCGTCATCCTTACGCTTGATCGTATGTGCCAGGGCGGCATCTACGACCATGTCGGCGGCGGCTTTGCGCGTTATTCCACCGACGAACAATGGCTCGCGCCGCATTTCGAAAAAATGCTCTACGACAACGCCTTACTGGTCGAATTGATGGCGACGGTTTGGCCGGAAATAAAAAATCCGCTCTATGAAGTGCGCACCCGAGAGACCCTCGACTGGAACTTGCGCGAAATGATTGCTGACGGCGGCGCCTTTGCCGCTGCATGGGACGCCGATTCTGAAGGCGTTGAGGGAAAATTTTACGTCTGGTCGGAATCCGAAATTGATTCAATTCTTGGATCAGATTCAGAAGTTTTCAAAGCCGCCTACAACGTCTCGGCAAATGGCAATTGGGAAGACAGCAACATTCTCAATCGTACGGCCCTGCCCGCACTTTGCGATGCTGCACATGAGCAAAAACTTTCCGCGTGTCGCGCAAAACTTTTTGACGTTCGGAAAAAACGCGTGGCCCCCCTATGGGACGACAAAGTCCTCGCCGATTGGAACGGGTTGATGATCGCCGCAATGGTCTTGGCCGGTCGCACGTTTTCAGAAACGGCATGGGTTGATGCTGCAAAAACCGCATTCAATTTTATTGCAGACAACATGAGTGACGGCGACCGGCTGTTTCACAGTTACCGATTGGGCCAGGCGCGTCACGCCGGCATGCTCGATGATTACGCCAACATGGCGCGAGCCGCGTTGCTGCTGTTTGAAGTTACCGGCGACGAATCATTCGTTCGCCGCGCTGCCGCCTGGACCGATGTCCTGAACAATCAGTTCGCCGATCCCGAGCGCGGCGGTTTTTGCCAAACCGCGGCCGACGGCGAGGCGCTGATCATCCGCGTCCGCAGCGCCCACGACATGACGACGCCGTCCGGCAACGGAACCATGGTCGAGGTGCTGGCACGGCTTTACCATCACACCGGGATCGAAGCCTACCGAGCCCAGGCCGAAGACCTAGTACGGGCATTTTCTGGCGAGGTTGAACAGAACTTCTTCCCGCTGAC